>JAJFUG010000111.1 GCA_021372515.1 bacterium | reverse complement strand
AATTGCATAACCTGACCAAATACCGTATTCCTTGTCATCGGGCTAACCTCCATTTTCTTATCCAGATTTGTTGTTGGCGCTTCAAATCTAATAAGAATGGGGCTTAGCCCGCTTTGTTTCTATTTTAACCGGACACTACTGAAACGCGCTATTGAAATTGTGGAAAAACAATTTGGTCATGAGCACCATAATATCGCCATAAGCCTTAACAACCTCGCGACAGTTTATAAAGAACAGGGCAAATACGATGAGTCTGAAATTTATTACCGTCATTCACTGAAAATCCGCGAAAAATTTCTCGGCCCTGAACACCCTGAAGTCGCTGCCGCCATGAACAACTTAGCTGAACTATTCAGGACACAGGGAAGATTTGAAGAGGCCGAACCAATATTTCACCGCTCACTGAAAATTCGAGAAAAATTACTTGGGCTGGATCACCCTTCTGTCGCCAACAGCCTAAACAATATAGCTGGATTGTACTACTCTCAGGAACAATACAGTAAGGCTGAACCATTTTTGCGCCGCGCTCTTGAGATCATGATTAAGATGTTAGGACAGGAACATCCGAATACTATTCGTGTTGCCAGAAACTACGCCGGTGTACTATTAAAACTCGGCCGTCCAGACGAAGCCGCAGCCCTGGAAAAGCGCTACAAGCTGAAAAAACAGGAATAAATCCCCCCTGCCCCCCTTTACGAAAGAGGGGTAAAGCACTTCCCTTCTGCGAAAAGGGGACGACAACGCCATCCTTTTGACAAAGGGAAGAAAAAGCGCCTCCCCCTTTGCCAAAGGGGGATCGAGGGGGATTAAGCCGTCAGCACTACACAAAAAGCCCCCGGGCCTTTCGGTCCGGGGGCTTGGCAGCGGGATTGAGACCCGCCCCTACATCTTCGCTTATTCCTCTGTCAGTAGTTCTCCACATGCAGCTCGAACACGGCCTGCGGGTGCTCGCAGGTGGGGCAGCGCTTGGGCGCGGCCTTGGCCTCGATGATCCGTCCGCAGACACGGCACTTCCAGAACACCTTATCGCCGCGCTTGAAAACGAACCCCTCCTCCACGTTGTGCAACAGCTTCAGGAAGCGCTTCTCGTGCTCCAGCTCCACCTTGGCCACCTCGCGGAACAGGAACGCCACCTCGGGATAGCCCTCGGCCTCCGCCACCTCGGCCGCCTCGGGATACAGCTTGGTGTGCTCCTCGTTCTCGCCCTCGGCCGCGGCTTTCAGGTTCTGCGCCGTGTCGCCGATCGCGGTGGGGTACATGGCGGTGATCGTGGCCGGCTCGCCGGTCAGGTGCTTGAAAAAGCCCTTGGCGTGCACGCGCTCGTTGTCGGCGGTCTCCAGGAAAATGGCCTCGATCTGGCGGAAACCCTCGTCGCGGGCCTTGGCGGCGTACATGGTGTAGCGGTTGCGGGCCTGGCTCTCGCCGGCAAAGGAGGCCAGAAGGTTGTGCTCGGTCTTGCTGCCTTTCTTGACCATGAAAATCCTCCGGGTGCAATACGGTTAAGGTATAAGAATCAGTCCGACGCCGGGTGAATTTCGGGGAAATGGAGGCTCCGGACACAGGGCCGGAACGGTTCAAACGGGGCTTCCGTATAAAAGTTACTGGATTGCGGAGGTTTTGTCAAAACGGGACGTCGACCTGGAAATCATTTCGTGGCTGGAAACGAATCCACCGCCCCGGTGGCGCTGGGCCGCAGCCAGCGACCATCCTGCAGATGCCAGCCCACGCGCCCGGCCGTCTCCTCCAGGTCCGGGTCGAGCTCCACCCGGTACCAGTAGTCGAGGCTGTCGGCCTGACGGCGCTGGAGGCCGTCCAGGTTGGGGTCCACCAGGCCGCGCAGGACATCCGGGTCCAGCACCGGGCGGATATCCAGGGCCAGACGGTCGGAACGGGAGAGGCCATCCGCCTTGCGGCCGCGCTCCAGGCGAAGGTCGGGGCCGCGGCGGCAGGCCACCTTGCGGTGGTCCAGCACCCGGCACTCCGGGATGATCCAGCGCGAGCGCAGCATCTGCTGCAGGCGCAGGGCGGTCTCGAGCTGAGCGCCGCTCAGGTCGCCCTGGAACCAGCCCTCCACCTCCACCGATATCGAGACATCCGAGACATTGGCCTCGCCGTCCCAGAAGCAGCGGTAGTCGTAGGGCGAGCCGGCGTGGTCGCGGGCGTTTTTCTCCGGGTCCACGATCAGGTAGCACTGGCCGTTCTCATCTATGTAGTAATTGGCCACGGAGGTGCGGTAGATGTAGCGCAGGCTGAAATGCTGCTTGCCCCGTCCGCGCAGTATCTCCTCGATCTCGGGCTCCAGGCCGGTGCGGTGCCAGAGCAGCATGTCGGGGAAAGCCGGCCTGCCGTCCGGAAGCTTCCGCTCCAGCGGGGGATAGTATTTCTCGCGACGCTGCCAGTAGGTTTTCTTGCGCGTGACATGGTTGTCCAGGTAGACAGTGAGGCCGTTGGAATAGACCAGCTTGTCGCGAGTGCGCGAGGTGAGGATCACCTCGGGGATGCTGTCATAGTAACGGCCCTGGGGCAGCCAGGACGGGATATAGTAGCGCTGTCCGGGCCAGAGCGGCTGGTTGCCGTTGTAGTGGCGTATGAGCTGGGCCATGTAGCCCAGGTGGTCCTCCGGGTCGCGGCGGAACGGGTAGCGCTCCGGGAAAGCCGCCGGGTCGGGCGCGTAGATTTTGGCCAGGCCGCGGTAGGTCTCGCCCGCGGCGGCCACGTGGACGAGGTCGGCCGGGTCCGCGCCCGGAACGCTGTCGCGCGGGACGAAACGGGCCGGGTCGGTGAAAGCCGACTCGATACGGTTTTCTAATGACTTGTGGTTCTCGGCCAGAAGGTAGAGCGGGAGGTAGAAAGTTCGGTCGCGGAGCGCGAATTCGCGGTCCATCCGGTGGTAGAGGTCGCGCAGATCACTCACCACGCTGCGTTCGAGCAGGGCGCGGGCGCGGCTGTCGGTCAGGCCGGCGGGGACACAGTAGCGGGCGATAATCTCGTTCACATGGCGCCGTCCCCCGGCGTCGATCTCCAGGAACTGCAAGCCGTCCAGGAACGTGACCGTGTCGCGCACAGCGATGCGGCCGGCCGGTGCGGCGGGGGCTTTCTTCTTGCCAATCTTGGCCGGAGCGGCGGCGGAGACCGCGGCCTCGCCCTCGGAGGGCAGGAGGATCACGGTGCCGCGCGGGATGGACTTGGCCGAGCGGACGCGGCGGAACGCCGGGTTGTGGGCCTTGTTGTACTGGAATATCTCTTTCCACTGCGCCGGGTTGACCCCGCTTTCGATCAGGGTCTCCCAGAGGCTGGCCCCCATTTTCACCTGGGACGGGCCCTGCCCGCTGTCGCTGCCGTTGCCGCTGTCCTGGGCGTAGAGGCAGCCCGGTCCCGGTGCGAGCGGAAGCAAGGCCGCCACCAGCAGCATGAGCGCGGCAAACACGACGGCAACGACTGTCCTGTGACCGATGGCTCTTGTCTGCATTGTCCTGGCCGGTGAAGTGGGAAGAGGTGCGACATCCCAAAATAAGCGGGACCGGCCCAAAATACAACCCGCGCGCGGGCCGGGCGCAGTGTTTTCGTCCCTGCGCCAGCGCGGTCCGGCGCCGCCCAAACAGGACACTCATTCGTTTAAACTATTTGTTAACAGCATTTTACGTTGTTTTCATTCGCGTCGGACCGGGAGCTGGAGCGCCCCTGCACAACGTCTGGCGTTTCAGTGCAAAATCAGCTATCTTATGTTGTTGCACTGGAATAGGCTGTTAATTCACTCGTACGTAAAGTGGAGGCTTGCTCAGCGGATGGCTCTTCTGGCCGATTTCGGCACCTCCTGGACCAAGCTGTACGACACGGAAAGCGGCGCGGCCTCGCTCCAGCGGACCAAGGACCTTCCGCCGGCCCTGCGCGCCGACCTGGCCACCGGCCACAACACGCGCGAGCGGGCAGCCAGGGCGGTCAACGAGTTGATCGCCCTGGGGGCCGGGGCGCTCGAGCTGGTGGCGGAGACGGATTTCACGGTGCTGGATATCGGCAGCCGGGATGTGAAATACCTGCGTGTGAGCGGCCGCCGGGTGGATGAGATGAACTGGTCGGTCAAATGCGGCGCCCTGACCGGGTTCACCCTGGAGTTGCTGTTGAGCTACTTTTCGCTCGATCCGGCTGCCATACCCGCAGGGGGACGCGCCCTGGGGATCACCTGCGGGGTGCTGGGCATGGAGCAAATCTTCGAGTCCATCGCGGCCGGGGAAAGCCCCGCGCGCGCGGTGGCCGATTTCACCCGCGGCCTGGCGCTCAACGCCTGGAATTTCATCGGTGCGCCGCGGCGGTTTTACCTCTCGGGCGGCATGTGCGACAACCCCCTGTTCCTGGGCTCGTTCCCGGATGGGGTTGAGGTGCTGCCGCTGGGACGGTACGTGCTGATCGAGGGATTGAGAAAGGAGTATGATAATGGCGGAAGCAAAGCCTGACAGAATAAAGGCCGTGGCCATGCTCTCGGGCGGCCTGGACAGCTCCCTGGCGGTCAAGATCGTGGCCGACCAGGGGGTGGAGGTGCTCGGGGTCAATTTCAACACCGGGTTCTGCCTGACCGACCACAAGCGCAGGATGCTCGGCCTGGGGGCCGACATCGACCCGGACTCGGTGCGCAACGAGGCCCTGCAGACCGGGGCCCAATGGCACATCCCGGTGGAGATAATCGACATCTCGGCCGAGTACATGGACATCCTGACCAGCCCCAAGCACGGCTACGGCAGCGCGATCAACCCCTGTATCGACTGCCGGATCTACATGCAGAAACAGGCGGCCAAATACATGGAGCGGGTCGGGGCCAGGTTCCTGATCACCGGCGAGGTGGTGGGCCAGCGCCCGATGAGCCAGATGCGCAAGACCTTGCGCCTGATCGAAAAAGAGAGCGGCCTGGCCGGCTACATCCTGCGGCCCCTCTCGGCCAAGGTGCTGGAGCCGACCGTGCCCGAGATCGAGGGCTGGGTGGACCGGGAGAAACTGTACGATTTCTCGGGCCGCACCCGCAAGCCGCAGATGGAGCTGGCCCAGCGGCTCGGGCTGCTGGACTACCCTCAGCCGGCCGGGGGCTGCTGTTTCCTTACCGATCTCAACTACGCCCGCCGCCTGCAGGACCTGTTCAAGCATCAGCCGAAGAAGACCCTGACCACGCAGCAGGTGCTGCTGCTCAAAGTCGGGCGGCATTTCCGCCTCAACGAGCGGGCCAAGGCGGTAGTGGGGCGCAACGAGGTCGAGAACCTGTTCCTGGAGAAAAACACCCACGGCCTGGTGCTGATCGTCTGTGAGGAGGCGATGGGCCCACTTACGGTCCTGGAGGGCGAGATCGGCCAGGAGGAGGTGCGCCTGGGGGCGGCCCTGACCGCGCGCTACAGCGACGCCAAAAACGAGCCGACCGTGCGGGTGCAGGTGGTGGCGCCTGGACGGGAGCCGGTGCTCCTGGATATACCGTCACTGCCAGAGGACGAATGCGAGAGGATGCGCCTTTGAGCGAGCCGGGAGAGGGAGGCCCTGCTGAGGGGAGCGACACGATCGCGGCCCTGGCCACAACCCCCGGCCTGGGGGCGGTGGCGGTGGTGCGTCTGAGCGGTCCGCGGGCCTGGGAGATCGGTCGGAGCCTGGCAAAAAACGGCGAAAGGTTCGATTGCCTCGCCGCGCGCATTACGCGCGTTTTGAGCCTTGTTGACCCCCGAACAGGCAATCCCCTTGACCGCGCCCTGATCGTCAAATACAGAGCGCCGGAAAGCTTCACAGGAGAGGATGTGGTTGAATTTCAGACCCACGGCGGATATACGGTGCCGGTGGCAGTGCTCGACGCGGCAAAATCCGCCGGAGCACGCCAGGCGCGGGCCGGGGAATTTACCCGCCGCGCCTTCCTCAACGGTAAGCTCGACCTGGCCGCGGCAGAAGCCCTGGACCTTATAATCCAGTCGCGCTCGACTGCCGGGAGCCGTTTGGGCCTGGCTGGGCTGGAGGGTGGTCTGGGACGCGAGGTGGGCGCTCTGCGCCTGGAGCTGCTGGAACTGAAAGCCCTACTGGAATACGAGATCGATTTCCCGGAGGAGGAGCCGCCGGCCGACCCCCAGGCCGAGCTGAGCGCGCGCCTGGAACGGGTGACCCTCTCGTTGCGTCGTCTTCTGGCCGGGGCCGAGCGGAACCTCATTCTGGCCCGCGGGGCGATGATCGTGATCGCCGGGGCGCCCAACTCGGGCAAAAGCTCGCTCTTTAACTGCCTGGCCGGGCAGGAGCGCTCTATAGTGACCGCCGCGGCCGGAACCACCCGGGACGCGGTGGAGACCGAGGTTCAGCTGGAGGGCGTGTCCCTGCGCCTGGTGGACACCGCGGGGCTTCGTCACGGGCGGAGCAAGGCGGAGCGCTTGGGGGTGGAGTTCAGCCGTCGTTACCTGGAGCGGGCGGACCTGGTCCTGTTCCTGCACCCGGCGGATGGCGCGGCCAACCCGGCTGAGCAAGAGTTCCTGGCGGGCCGTCCGGCAGGCGGAGTGCTGCGCCTTCTGAGCAAGGCCGACCTTCTGCCCGCGGGCGAGACCGCCCCCGAGGGCTATCTCCCGGTTTCGGTAAAAACCGGCCGGGGGCTGGAGGCCCTGAAACAGGCGCTCCTGGAGCGGTTCATTCCCGGCGGCGCGCAGTCAATCGATCTTTCGGGCCCGCAGGTGGCCAGCCGGCGTCAAAAAGGCCTGCTGGAGGCGGCCCTGGCCGAGCTGAGCCGGATCGACCGTCGCCACCCGCCCGAGGTTATCGCCGCCTCGCTGGAGGAGGCCTGCACGCACCTGGGCGAGCTGACCGGTGTGATCGGGGGAGAGGAAGTGCTGGACGCAATTTTCAGCCGTTTCTGCGTGGGGAAGTGACACCCTTAATCGCCGCGAACCGCATAATCCCAGCGGTTGTCAGGCCGCCGCGGTGTTTGTGGGGAGTTGTGGCGCAAGAGTCCACACCCTGATTTGGAAAATCGGATGCAGGGGCACGGCATGCTGGGCCCTTTTATACCCGTGGGAGTGTTTCACGTGAAACACTCCCACGCTGTCCAATACCTCTTTGAAGAATGTTCCACGTGAAACACTCAGCTACTGATTTTGAGGTCATAGTGATCGGCGGGGGGCATTCCGGGGCGGAGGCGGCCTGGGCCAGTGCGGCCCTGGGAGCACGCACCCTGCTGGTCTCCTCCAATCTCGACAGCCTCGGCCAAATGTCCTGCAACCCCTCAATCGGCGGGGTGGCCAAGGGCCAGCTCGTACGCGAGATAGATGCAATGGGCGGCCTGATGTCCCGCGCCGCCGACCGCGCCTCTATTCATTTCCGCATGCTCAATATGAGTAAAGGCCCGGCCGTGCAGTCCCCGCGCTGCCAGGCCGACCGCAGCCTCTATAGCCGCAGCCTGCGCAGCTTACTGGAGTCCGCCCAGTCACTGACCCTTTTTCAATCCATGGTCACCGGAATTCTGGTCAGTGATAAGTGTGCCGTGGGGGTCGAGACTGCCGAGGGGAACCGTTTCATCGCCGGATCTGTGGTGCTTGCCGGCGGGACTTTCCTCAACGGCCTGATCCGGGTGGGGGACAGGGCCTGGCCCGCGGGACGGGCCGGGGATCCGGCCTCGACCGCCCTGGCCGGGAACCTGCGCGAGCTGGGACTGCCTGTCATGCGTTTCAAGACCGGCACCCCGCCGCGTATTGACGGCCGTACGGTGGACTATGCGGCCCTCACCGAACAGCCCGGAGACAGCGAGCGCTTTCTGTTCTCGTTCTTCCACGACTGCCCGCCCCTTCCGCAACGCAGTTGCTGGCATGCCCGCACCAGCGCGCGCACGCGCGAGATCGCCCTTGCGAACCTCAAGCGCTCCTCCCTCTACGGCGGCTATATCCAGGGACGCGGTCCGCGCTACTGCCCCTCCATCGAGGACAAGTTCGTCAAATTCCCGGAGCGCGAGGTGCAGCACCTGTTCCTGGAGCCCGAGGGCCTGGACACCTGGGAGATCTATCTCAACGGTTTCTCCAACAGCCTTCCCCCCGAGGTCCAGCTCGAGATGCTGCACAGCGTGCCCGGACTGGAACAGGCGGTGATGGTCAAGCCCGCCTACGCCATCGAGTACGACTGCTACGACCCGCGTGAGCTGGATTTCAGCTTGCAATCCAGTCATATCGCCGGTCTGTTCCTGGCCGGTCAGGTCAACGGCACCTCGGGCTATGAGGAGGCCGCCGGTCAGGGCCTGGCCGCTGGTGTCAACGCCGCGCACCTGGCCCTGGGACGCGAGCCGGTGACGTTTTCCCGTGCCGAAAGCTACCTGGGCGTTATGATCGACGATATCGTCAGCTGCGGGGTGGATGAGCCCTACCGCCTGTTCAGCTCCCGCGCCGAGTTCCGTCTCTCCCTGCGCCAGGACAACGCCGACCTGAGGCTGTCGCCCCTGGCCCACAAGCTTGGCCTTCTGGATGGTCCGAGCTATGCCAAAGTCCTGCGCAAGAAAGAGCTTTCCGAAGCGGTGCAACAGGAGCTTGGCTCTACTTTCCTCTCTCCCGAAAAGGCCAACCCTTATCTTGAGAGTATCGGCGAGACTCCGGTCAGCTCCGGTATCGGCCTGAACAAGATTATCAAGCGGCCCACGGCGAGCCTGGCCGGTCTTCTGACCTACCTGGGACGGGAGGTCACGGCTGCGGAGCAGGAGGTGCTGCCCCAGGTTGAGATGGAGCTTAAATATTCCGGTTTCATGCAGCGTGAGCGGGGTCGGGTGCAGCAGATGGAGCGTATGGAAGGTGTGCGGATTCCGTCAGGCCTGGATTATTCCTCTCTTACCGGGCTGTCGCGCGAGGGCCGCGACAAGCTTTGTGCCCGCTGTCCCGCGACCCTGGGCCAGGCCCAGCGCATTCCAGGGATCAGCCCCAGTGACATCAGCCTTCTGATGGTGGCCCTGAGCCGGGCGCGCAGTGGGAACTCCGATTCCGATTCTTCTGAGACTGAAGGGCCTTAAGACTCTACTTGCCCCTTTCAACCTCCGGCCAGATTATCCGGTGCAACTGCACCTGCAGCTTGCAGATCAGGTTGTCCTGGATCATCCATTCCGCCAGGACCGCCGGCTCGAGACTGCCGGCCACCGGCGACAGCAACACCCGCGGGTTCCTTTCCAGTCCTGTTTTCTGCATTATCCGCAGGGCCCAGTCGTAATCCGCTCGCTCGGCCAGGACAATCTTTATTTCATCCTGCGGCTCCAGCAGGTCGAGGTTACCCCAATGGAATCCCCTTTTGGCCCTCGCGCTGGGAGGCTTGATATCGATGACTTTCTGCACCTCTTTCGGCACCTCATTCACCAGGCGGGTCCCGCTGGTTTCGAGCTGAACGCGGAATTCATTCTTTAGCAGCTCAAGGCAAAGTTGAGGCAATTCGGCTTGCAGAAGCGGTTCTCCGCCGGTGAGGATGACCCGCTCCGAACGGTTGGCGTGGCAGATCGAGACCAGTTCCTCCACGCTGCAAGGCTTGCCCTTTTCCTCACGGGCGTACACTGTGTCGCACCATGCGCAGTCCACATCGCAGCCGCTGAAACGGATGAAGGTGCAGACATAACCCTGCCAGTCGGCCTCACCGGAGATACTTCTAAAAATCTCACAGACCTCGAGCATTTTTCCTCATTCAAAGCGGCCGCCAAGCCGCACGCCACAGCTCGGGCAGATTCCTCCCGGCCGAAGTTTGTATTCGGTGACAAAGAAGCCATCGCGGGTGATCACTCTTTCTCCACAATGCGGGCACTGCGTACTGTCTTCTTCGGAAGTCCGCAGGTTCCCGGGGTAGACATAGCGCAACCCGGCTTGCCGTCCGATATGCAAAGCCGTCTCTATGGACTGAACCGGGGTAGGGGGACCCTGGCTCATACGCCAGGCCGGGTGGAACCGGCTGACATGCCAGGGAATGTCCGGGTCGGTTTGCTCCAGGAAGCGGGCGATAAGCTCGAGTTCCTCCGGGCTGTCGTTCAGGTCCGGGACCACCAAGGTGGTCACCTCCAGCCAGACTCTTTCTTCCCAAAGGGCCAGGATATTGTCTTGCACCTGCTGCAGCGAGCCTTTAAGCACCTTGCGGTATGTGTCCAGGGAAAAGGCTTTCAGGTCGATATTGGCCGCATCGAGCCAGGGGATCAATTGCTCGAGGGGTTTCGGGTTGATGTAGCCGTTGGAGACTATGGCCGTTTTCAATCCCCTTTCCTTGGCGATCCGTGCCATCTCCAACATGTACTCGTAGAATACTGTCGGTTCGGAATAGGTGAAACAGAGTGTACTGGCCCCTGCGTCCAGAGCCATTTCTACCACTTGCTTCGGTTCCCTCTTTTGTCCGCTTATTACTGTTTTTTCACGGCAGCCGACAGACAGGTCTGAGTTCTGGCAGAACGGGCAGGAAAGGTTGCAGCCCTCGGTGGCCACTGAGAAAGCTCTCGATCCAGGGTAGAAATGGTAGAGCGGCTTTTTCTCCATCGGGTCGAGGTGGGCGGCGGCGAGGTTTCCCCAGCTCAGGCTGTAAAGCTTACCTTCGACATTTGCCCGCACAGCGCACACGCCGCGTTTTCCTGGCGCTATACGGCAGTTATGCGGGCAAAGTTCGCATTGTACGTCTTCATTGTCCAAAGCGCTGTAATAAAGGGCCTCTTTCATTCTTCACGAACCTGAGCTGGTGCCCCCGCCCGCGGTGATTCTCTTGTTGACGTCGAATCCGTAGGCGGCTTTCATGCGCTTGGCGTCGAGCAGGTTGCCTTTCTGCTCGAGCTGTGCGATAACCTGCACTACCTGTCCCAGGACTTCTCTTTCCTTCTTGGCCCAGGCCTCCGGGAAGATACGGAAATCCATCTCCTTCTTCATCCGCTTATATTCCGCGTTCCCGTCGCTCAGCTTGCAGATCGCGTCGCAGGTGGCTTTATAGAAACAGGCTTCGCCCTCTTTCACGTGCTTGAATATCTGGCAATTTTCATCCAGATGGAAAAATTTCCCACGTACCTGCATAGAACCTCCTCAGTTATTCCAGTCCGGGCGGCAGATCGACCTGCACGACCCAGGCGTATTTGAATCCGAACTCCACGGCTCGTTCGCGCAAAAGCTCGGCTGCATCACGTTTCCTGCAGTCGCCGATCCGCAGGCACCACCGGCCGCCAAACTGGTCGATGTGGCTCTTGGTCTCGAATTCCCGCTCCACCCGTGTGACCAGCCGGTCGAGCTCTTTCCGGTTCTCCGAGGAGGCGATCTGTACCCGGAAACCGGTTACCGCGGGAAGGCTTTTCTCCTCCACCGCCGCTTCATCCCGCAGATTGTAGTATTTTCCGTCCGCCGTTTGCGATTTAGCCTTGCTGAGCCCTAATACAAGTGTGTCCACAGGTACAGCCGCCCGGGCCAGGGAATCCATGGCGCTTCCTTTGTCCTGGCTTACGAGCGGGCCGGATTCGGCCTTGGTTTTCCCTTTCATGCTTTTTAGCATCTTCAACTGCGCACAGCCCTGCGCCAGAACGATACTCGCCAGGGCTGCAATCATGGTCAAGGCTTTTAAATTTCTTTCGATATCTCTCCACTCCCGTTTCATTACCCGTTCCCCGTCGGCTTTCTATCTTTCCGAATGATGTTTCCAGTCTCCATGGTCCTTAACGCTTATCAATCCTGCGCTAAAAGTCAATATACAATCTATTTGACTCCTTCCGCATTTTCATCGACCGAGATTTTCTCATCCTCGTTGGCCTCTGGCAATTTCTCCAGCAGCCATCTCCGCTCTTTCAGCTCCGCGGTAGCGTGCGGCACCTTGATGGGCATGTAGCCCTCGAGCTTGTAGCCGCAATCCTCCAGGGTCTCCTGCTTGTCGGGCGTATACCAGGTGATGAACACCCGTTCATCCGGGCCGACCCAGGCCAGCACTCCCCTGAATATCCCGAGACGGCCGACATTCTTGGCATCTCGGCTGCCGCTGTCAAAAGCCCGTTTAGTAATCTCCTCCGGTATCTCTTTAAGTCCGAGCTTTTCGATATTGGTTTTTATTTTCGCCGACTCCTTTGAAGAGGCCAGCTCCTCGCGCTCCTTGCGGCTGAGTTCCAGCTCACCCTCCGGCAGAAATTTCTTTACGGCTTCCAAGTCCTCCGCATTGTCGGTACAGTAGGGCAGGGGCTCGACTTTCTCCGGGAAATGGTAACCGGCCTCGGCCAGAACTTTCTGCTTACCGGGAGTGACCGGAGTGATCAGCGTGGTCCGGTCGGGCATGACAATGTAGATGAACTGGTTCTTTTCCAGGAAACGCCCCACCATCTGGGGACCGGCCTTGGGGCCCTTTGCGCAGCGGGCCAGAAAATCGGCTGGAATCTCCCCCAGGGAGCGCCGTGAGGCCAGCTCCTGGGCCAGGTGGTCCAGTTTTGAGGTGTCGGCGGCTTCGTTCTCCTGGCGGCTTCGGACCATTTCACCTGAGGGAAGGTTGTCCTTGCGCCATTGCGTGTCCTCGGGGGAATCGCTCGAATGGGGGACCTGGAACCGGCGGCTGGCGTACTGATAGTTGTCCTTTTTAAGCAGCTCAACTTTTTCGGCGGTCTGCGGAGTAATCCACACCTTCCCCATCGGGTCGACAAAAGCGAGCCACTCGCCCTGCAAAATATACTGGCCGATCAGGTCGGTCAGATACTCGCCGCTGTTCGCCGAGCGCTCGGTCAGTGCCTGTGGCGCCTTGTCTGACAGATGCTTCCTTTCCCGGAGTGATTCTAGTTCTTTTTCCTTCTTATTCCTTTCCAGCTCCTCAATTTCTTTCCGGCAGCGTTCCAGCTCATCCTTGGGAAGGTGGCCGTCGAGCCAGGCTTTATCCTCTTTTGTTTCCGAGCCGTAAGGCACCTTTATCAGTCTGTCAGGTATCTGGTAGCCGGCCTCTCTCAGTGTTCTTTCTTTATCCGGAGTGAAAGGGGTCACCCAGTAGAAACTGTCCTCGTAGATAAAAGTGGTCACACCTCCGCGCGAGCAGTAGTGCCCTATCAGCTCCAGATCGTGCTGGTCGGTGCGGACGCAGCGGTCCAGGTAGCTCTTCTCCAGCTTTTCCAGCTTGAGCGTTTCCAGTATCCTTTTGATCCTTTCATCCTGCTTTTTCGAACTCAGTTCATCCAGTTCCTTGCGGCTGCGGTCGATTTCTGCCTGCGACAGGTGTCGCCGCAGGTATTCCATATCCTCCGGCTTGCCGTCCGAATGCGGCACGGTGAAACCGGTCGGAGCGGCGTGGTAGTTGGCTTCCTTCAGCTTTTCCACCTTGGAGGGCGCAGACGGGGTGATGAAGACCGAGGTGTCCGGTGTCACGAACCCGAGTACATCGTTGCGGATGAAATACTGCCCCACGAAATTCTGCTGCTGGACATCGGTGCGAATCGCGTGATCGATCAATTCGGCGGGAAGGTTTTTCAGGTCGAGGGCGCGCTGACGTTTCTCGGCCATTTCCTCCTCGCGGCGGCGCTGCTCCG
The DNA here is from genome assembly GCA_021372515.1 of bacterium. NCBI lineage: Bacteria > bacterium. Next base: position 52,026 of record JAJFUG010000111.1, on the reverse strand, counting down.
AAAGGTTCGCTTTCCGGGCCGCCTCCCATTCCTGGGGCGGAATGTTTTTCTGCAGCCAGGCGATATCCTCCTTGTTCTTGAGCGAGTGCGGGACCTTGATGGTCGAGCCCATGAACTGGTAGCCCAGCGCCTTGAGATTTTCAACCTTATCACTCGTGGCCGGTGTGACCCAGGTCACTCCGGCCGGGTCGGTGAACGAAAGCACTCCGTTGTGCGAGCCGGCCATACCGACATTGCCCGGCAGTTTCTCCTCGGTTGCCGAACAGGCCGCCAGCAACCCTGGCGGAATGTCTTTCAGACCCAGCTCCTCGATCTTTTTCCGGGCCTTTTCCATTCTTTCGTTTTCGCGGGCCTGGCGCACCTCATTCTCGGTGCGCTCCCATTCATCCAGCGGAACGTGGGCGGCCAGCCATTTGCGGTTTTCCTTGCTGTCGAGGGCAAAGGGGACTTTGATCATCGCCTCGACATAGGTGTAGCCTTTCTGCTCCAGGAGCTGCTTTTTCTGTTCCGAAAAGGGCGTGACCCAGGTATTTGCGTCCCAGTCCGTAAAGGATAGCACCCCGTGGAAACTGGCGGCCAGGCCGACATAATAGTAGTACTTTTCCTCCACCAAGGCGCAGCGCTTCAGGAATTCCTCCTCCAGAGCCTCCAGTCCGTCACGGTTGGCTTTCAAGATTCCGGCCATTACCTTGCCTTCCTGCTTGGGCATCTTGTTTTCCTCGACCGAACGGAGGATTTCGTTGCGGTCGATCTCTTTGCGCAGGATCCTTTTACTCTTGGCGGTGCCATCCGAGTAGGGCACTTCAATCTGGGGGCGGCGGTTGCGGAAACCACAGCTTTCGAGCAGGTCTATCTTGATCCGGGTGCCGGGAGTGAGGTAGAGCTGACCATCGAAATCGACGAATGCAATCACGCCGCCCTTGAAGCCGTATTGAAGCTTCTCTTCCGCCCGCTTCTCCTCGAGCTTGATCGAGCGGAGGATCAGCCCGGCCGGGGCTTTCTTCTCCTGGGTCTCAGCCGGGTTATCCGTGCCGGCGGTCTTTTCTTTGGCTTCGGCCATGCTCACCCGGTCATTAAGTATGCGCTCAACAGGCTGGGTCTAATAATATGCTTAAGCCTTTGTATGTCAATTCACAATAGCCGTCGAGTCAGTGCGCCCGGAAATACTTGAAATAGTAGAGTATCAACTTTACGTACTCGTTGTTGACCAGGATCAGCTCCCGCTCCCGGGTCCACCAGAGTTCGAGGGAAAGCTTTTCTGTCTCCAGCGGCACGCTGATGAAAGTGATCCGCAAGCTGTCCGTCTCGAAAACCTTCCTGTAAGTTAGCGCCGCCCGCCGCATGTTGAACGGGCTGGAGACCACGATCAAAGAGTGCAGGCCCTGGCTCAATACAGTTTTCCGCGTGGCTCTGGCATCCTCCCAGGTGGAGCCGATGTCCCGGTTGATCAGGATAGCCGAATCCGGCACCCCGTGACGGGCTGCATCCTGGCGTACGCTCTCTACCGGGTCGATCGGCTGCCCGAAATAATAAGTCGTGTCGCTGACATTGAAAATAATCCGCGGGGCATAGCCCCGGCCGTACAGCTCGATGGCGGTCAGGCGGCGGCTCTCCTCGCCGCTGACCGCCACAATCGCATCCGCCTTTCGCAGGGAGTCGCTGAAAACCAGGTACTCTCCGGTCGCCCGGAGAATCGGCCGCCAGGCTAACAGTACTGTCAGAAACGCAAGCAGCAGCGTCCCGGTGACAACCAGACAGCCAATTTTCAGGACCCGGCACATGCCCCGCTCTCTCTCTCTGCTTTCGACAGGCTCGGCCTATTGATTCTCTTTCTGACCGGTAAGCCCCTCGATGTTCTTTTTCACCAGCGGCGCCATGTCGGCATCCGGTTTGATCTGGATGAACTTGCGGTAGGCTGTCACCGCCTTGGCCGTGTCGGCTTGCAGCTCGTAGAGCAGTCCCAGCAAATACCACGGTTGCGGCTCGTTGGGCTGTACTTCGGCCGCCTTCAGGAATACTTTCTCCGCTTCCCCGAAGCGTTCCATCCGGCTCAGGGTCTGACCCAGTTTCAGGTAGCTGGTGAGGTCGGAGGAGTCCATGTTTATCGCGGCCTGGAACTGGTCGCGGGCCTGCAGGTACATGTCCTTGGCCATGTAGACCTCGCCCAGCAGCTTGACCGCCTCGATCATGTCCGGGTTCATGCCCAGGGCCCGGTTGAGGTAGATCACCGACTCGTCCAGACGGCCCTCCAGGAAATAGGTCCCACCGATGCCGTAGGGCGCCCAGTAGAAAGTGCTGTCGCAGTTCTGTGCCTTGATGAACTCTCCGCGCTTGGCGGCCAGGTCGGTCAGCGAGCGGCCGTAAAGATAGTGGTACACCGCGCTGTTCGGGTTCTGATCCACCTTGTTGCGGTACATGTCGGTCACCTCATCCCCGCGGCCCACACCCTTGAACGCATCCATGTAGCGCAGGTGCGCCTGGACGAAGTTCGAGTCGGCATCGATGGCCTGTTTCAGCTTGTCCACCGCCTCGCTGAAATTGTCCTCGCCGGCCAGCTTGAGGCCCTCCTGGTACAGGGCGATGGCCCGCGGGTTGTCGGTGGCAAGCTTGCCTCCTATCACACCGGCGTGCAACGGTGCAACCGCTATCAGGCCGGCCAGCGTCAACAGCAATATTTTCCTCAGTTTCACTCGCCTTGACATCCTCTTCTCTCCCTGTGGTTCCCTTCAGTCTTCAGGTGCGGTCCGCCATTTCCCGGCCGAACCGTTACAGCATAAAGCCAAAAGCAATTTTCATTCCAGCGCCGGGCCGAGCTGTCGCAGCACCTCGTTCACTGCCTCGCGCGCCTCGGCGATGGGAGGCATCACATGGCAGGCATCCAGCATGGAGCCCTCCTCCACGGCACGGCGAAGGTTGTCCAGAAGGTCGGCGCGTCCGGCTTTCTCGGCCGCTTTCCAGGCGATATGCAATGCCTCGTAGTCCTGGATGCCCTGGCGCAGGAGTTCCCAGCGCATGCTGTCCAGGGGGCCGTCCGGCCCCGGATACACGAAATACATGTCCCCGGAGTGCCACTTGTAGTTGGGCTGCTCCCAGACATTCTCCGGGAAAGCGTTCACCGCCCAGCGCGTGTAACCGTCGAACCCCCAGCTCCAGGCCAGCCAGGCCATCAGACGGCTCTCGCGGAGGCTGGAGTAGATGAACGTGTTGGGGTAATAGGGATTGCAGGCGGTGTACAGCGTGACATAGCGCTTCGGATCGGCGTGCATCTTCTCCACCAGCGGCTTGATCTCTTTCCAGCGCTGCGGGTCCAGGATTTCTGTGATATGGAACACGATCTCATCGCCCCACTTGCGCTCATCGCCCGGGAATCCGCCGGACAGGGCGACCCGGAAATCCTTGGCGTTGGCGAGGAGGAAATCGAAAATCACTTTCATTACCTCGGGGGTCTTCTCATCGAACCCCAGCTCGGCGATCTCGAACCAGCCCTTTTCCTTCAGATGTGTGCGCAGGGCGGGCAGGAACGCTTTCCAGGCCTCGGCCCAGCGCGGCTCACCCACTTTGAGCTCGGCGGTGCGGTACTGGCCGCTCGTGGTGTCCAGGTAGCGGATATTGGCGTCCTGGGTCGAGCCGGGGCCCATCACCAGGGCGTACATGTCGATCTTTTCCTTGATCCCGGCGTCCATCATGAGCTGGACGTAGCGGTCGAAGATGGAAAAGTCCCACTCGAACTTGTCGCTGGCCGCGCCGGTCCACTCGCCGGGGTATTTCCATTCGACCATGGTGTCAAACGGGTATCCGGACTGGCTTTTCCAAGGGTCGTAGACCACACTGGTCATGATCGACTTGAGGCCGTGGGCGGCCAGGTTCTCGGCGTACCTGGCAAGAAGCGCCCAGTGCTCCTCGCTCCAGACTTTCACCCCGTGGGCGCGGGCCACGCCGCTGGGGTCCTGCCAGATATTGAGGTAGAAAGTCCAGTCCGAAGGGGCGGGCAGCTTCACCGGCAGCACCTCCAGGCTGAAATCGAACGTCACCGGGCGCTGGTCATCCGCCAGGACCCGCAGGACCGAGGAATAGACACCCGGAGCGGCCTCGCGCGGCACTGCCACGGTGACCCAGACCGCCTGGGCCCGTCCGGCCGGCGCCTCCACCGAATCCACCTCCAGAAGCGGGTCCTCGGTCAGGTTCATCGTCTCGTCCACCTTTAGGTAGGCCCCGTAGCGCACCCTAACGGCCGAATCGTCGAGAGTGGCTCCGCTTTCGCTCTTCAGGCCCCGCAGCTCGGCGCGCAGGTTCTTCAGCTTCTCGTCGCAGCGCACCGCCACCTGGGCCGAGACGAACTCTCCGGCCAGGCCGCTGACTCTCAGGGCCTTCTCCTCCGGATTGCGGGTGAAAGCGCCGGAGTAAATCCGGGTCTCGATGGGCACGGGCCAGGCCTGCATCTCGGGCTTGTTTTCGGAATCCCCTTTGATATCCACTTTCAGTTTGCAGCCGCTCGTTGCGATCAGAGCGCAGAGCAGAATCAGTGGCAGGTGACTTTTCATGTTCTCTCCAGACTGACAGGTGGCGGGCGCTCTGTTTTCTGACATCGATATGTTCCGAAAAACCAAATATTATGTTTCGCTCCGGTTTTGGCAACTCCCGGTGCATTTCGGGTGGCTGGGGGCTTAATCCAGAACGGCCAGATATACAGTGATTTCCCGGAGACAAGTATTGACTCTCAAGGCTTTCCGCCGCATCTTAGGGATTGAGAAACGAGAATATATGGAGCGCCCTCACCGGCCGACCGGCCCTTTGTCTGGAGGACATCTTTGAAACTCTACCTCGTGCGCCACGGCAAGGCTTTGCCCGCCGATCAGGACCAGGCGCAACCGTTGAGCCTGGAGGGACGGGACGATATCGTGCACCTGGCCCGCACCCTCGGCAACATGAATATCCGGGTGCAGACAATCCTGCACAGCGGCAAGCTGCGTTCCGAGGAAAGCGCCCGCCTGATCGCGGATATACTCCAGCCGTCCGGGGGAGTGGTCAAGAGTGGCAGCCTCGGGCCCACGGATGATATCGGCCCCATGCTGCAGCAGGTCCGCTCCGCTCAGGAGGACCTGATGCTGGTCGGGCACCTGCCGTTCCTGGCCAACTTTCTGCAGGCCCTGGTGGAGGCGCCGGACCAGGATGACCTGCCGGTGTTCGACACCGGGATCCTGGTAGGGGTGGAAAAGCTGGGCAACCGCTGGCAGGTATTCCGTCACCTGGGGCCGAGGATGATAATGTAAGGGAAAGCAGCAGGCACATCTCAACACAGATGGAATCAAACAGATACCGATCAGGGGCATGGTGCGCCGTGCCCCTGCATTTTCTTTATTCCGTTGTGTCAGTGCAGGCGAAACCCAAGTCGACTGAAGAACAAGGAGCCTGGTAATTGAAACTGATCCAGAAATGCGACCCGCGTGAGAATGAACTGATCGAACTTGGCAAAGACCCCTACGTTGACCGCCTCTACGGCTGCTTCCGCATCGACAACCCCCGCGCCGACCGTTTCACCGCCGAGCGCCGGGTGGAGCTGATTTTCCGCGGCGGCCCCAAGTGGAGCGTGCGCGTGCCGGAAAGCCTCAAGATCACCCTGCCCGAGGGCAAGGCCGTGAACCAGGATTTCTTCAGCCTGGAACAGATCGGCGACAACCTGGACAGCATGATGCTGCTCACCATGCGCGTGGGCTGGAACCAGGTGGAGACCGACCTGACCCGTATCGTGGGTTTCTGCCCGCAGGGCAATTTCGTGGCCTCGTTCCGCGGCGCGGGCTATGACATCCCGGTGGGCACCTCCTCGGTCGCTCCCCTGGGCAAGCGCCATACCTGGATCGGGATGATCCTGGTCCACCCGGAGGTGCGCCGCCAGGGAATCGCCAACGCCATGATGCAGCACTGCGTGCGCTACGCGATCAAGGAAGGTAAAATCCTCAACGGCCTGGATGCCACCCCGATGGGCAACACTGTCTACGGCGCGGTGGGCTACGTGGACAGCTACCGTATCTGGCGCAGCTGGTACCGCCCGGCCGAGTTCCGCGGCGCGGCCTGGGACCGGGCCCGTATCTCGCGCGTGGAGGAGAAGGACCTGCCGATGCTTATCAAATACGACACCGCCCGTTTCCTGGAGCGCGAGAACGTGATCCGCGGCCTGCACCGCGACAGCGAGGGCGAGGCTTACCAGTGGCTGAACGACAACGGCGAGGTCGAGGGGTTCGTGTTCGCCCGGCCGGGACGGATCCGCTACAGCGTGGGGCCGTTCACCGCGGAGAACGAAAACATCGCCCGCCAGCTACTGGCCTGTGTCTCGCAGAGCCTTGACAGCAAGGGCGTGGCCGAGTGCTTCATCGACACCCCGGAGGCCCGTTTCGCCGACCCCGGCGTCTACGACAAGAGCGTGTTCGACCAGGTGAAAAAGCCCTCCGGCCACGCCCTGATCAAGGAGATTTACCCGGTGCGTGATTTCACCCGCATGTACCAGGTGGTGGATGAGCGCAAGGCCGAGGCCCTGATCGAGCAGTTCATCAAGGTGGAGAAGCTGGAGCGCTCCAATCCCAGAGTGGCCGATTTCGCCGAGACCATGCACGGCAGCATCGCCAACTACACCGAGAGCGTGGGGTTCATGGAGTACGAGGCCCGCGAGCTGCAGAAATATTACTGGGCGATCACCGGGCCGGAGAAAGGCTGAGACCTTTCCGGAGGATTGAGGAAACGAAAGGGTGCGGCAGAGACCAGCCGCACCCTTTTTGTCATTATACACCTGATCCGCGGCGACCGGTCCGCCAGGCGCCGCGTTATTTGGCTCCCGGTCAGATTTTCACCAGCTCGGAAATCTCCACCGGACGGTTCCACTCGATGGAGCGGCGGGCCATGATCCCGGTCAGGCAGCTCAGGGCCCCGGCGCGGCTGCCGGCGGTCTGCTCCAGCGGGTCGGGGGCGCCGCGGAAAATCATGTTCTGCAGCTTGTCATCCGAGCCCCAGTGGCCGGCATCCGCTCCCGTGTGCTCCTGGCTCTCGCTCAGCTCGAAAGTGCGGCTCTTGGCGAACAGCGGGGTGACCCGGAACTCGGCCAGGGCTTTCTGCTCCCAGGGCTGGGCATGGTAGACCTGCACGTCCAGACGGCCGTTCTTGCAGTTGAACCCCACCCGGTAGCCCTCGTAGGGCATGAAACAGTTGAGCGAGTAGGTGAGGATGACATCGTTGTGGTAGCGGATATTGGCGGTCATGGTGTCCCAGATGTTTATATCGTTGCGGTACAGGCAGGCGTCCGTCGAATACCCGTCGTACTTCTCGTTGTCCACGTACAGGCGCATGGCCTCTTCGTCTTTCGTGATGTCGTAGAAGAACTCGCACTTGGCCTTGTACTCGCAGCCGCGGCACTTTTCGCCCCGGAACGTCCCGTTCCAGCCGTAGCGGCGCAGCTCACCCTGGGCGCTGACCCAGCGCGGCTCGGCGGCCAGCCACCAGTTGAGAAGGTCGAAATGGTGGGTGGCCTTGTGCACCCAGAGCGAGCCGTTGTATTGCTTGAACCCGTGCCAGCGGCGGAAATAGCTCGCCCCGTGGCTGGTGTCGAGGAAGTAGTTGAAATCGACCGAGGTGACCTGGCCCAGTTCGCCCGAGCGCAGGATTTCGTAGATTTTCTCGGCCTCGGGGTTGTAGCGGTAGTTGAACGTGACCCGTATCTTGCGGCCGGTGCGCTTTTCGGTGTCCATGATCTGCTGGGTCATGGCCTCATCCGTGGCCATGGGCTTTTCGGTGATCACGTCGCAGCCCAGCTCCATGGCCCGGCAGATGTATTTGGCGTGGAAACAGTCGGTGGTGGTGACAATCACCACGTCCGGCCTGGTCTCGGCGATCATCTTGTCGAATTCCAGGTCGGTGTAGGTCGGGCAGCTCAGGCCCATGAACTTTTTCGCGTAGGCCGCGCGGCCGGGGTTGCGGTCGCACAGGCCCACGAACTCGACCATGTCGGAGTACTTGTCCACCAGACGGCGGCCCCACATCGAGTGGCCGCGGCCGCCGGTGCCCACCAGGCAGTAGCGTTTCTTCGTCGCCTCCACCGGGAACTTGAACGGTCCGCGGCCCATGGCCAGCGGTGCGATTATGGCGGCGTTGGCCGTGGCGGCCAGGAACGAGCGGCGGTCCATGCTCTTGGTCGGATCGGACATCGGGGTTCTCCTTTGCGTATGGCTCGGCATAATGGGGGACACGCTTTTTCATTCGTATTCGTCCGCCGCGGGGAACTAATGGCGGCATGGAGGAAAAATAGCCCGGTAAGGAGGAAGGGGCAAGCTGATTAAATGCGGGAAAGGGAATTTTCATTTATTTTTGAACCGATCCGGCCCCTTCGCTTGTCTTAAGAGTCGTGATCTCCAAGTCCTGCTTACTTTACCATTCAGCCCTGAGCCACAGATGGACCCTCTGTTCGAACAAACCGCACCCCGGCCGCGTCTGGCCGTCGGCCTGCTGCTGGCCCTGGCCGGGGCCAAGCTGGCCCTTCACCTTGCGTCGAACGCCTGGCTGCACTACGAGTATTTCTGCGACGAGTTCTACTACCTGGCCTGCGCCGAGCGCCTGGCCTGGGGCTATGTCGACCACCCGCCCCTGGCTCCGTTCCTTCTGTCCATCTCGCGCGCGCTGTTCGGGGACTCGATCTTCGCACTGCGTCTGCTGCCCGCGCTGGCCGGCGGGGCGACCGTGCTGCTGGCCGGAGTGCTGGCCCGCGAGCTGGGCGGCGGCCGCAAGGCCCAGGCCCTCGCCGCTCTCGCCACCTTGGCCGCTCCGGTGCTGCTCTCCATCGATAGCATCTATTCCATGAACGCTTTCCGTCCCCTGTTCTGGAGCGGGGCTTTCATTCTCACGGCGCGGATAATCAACAGCGGGGAAGGTCGTTGGTGGCTGTGGCTGGGGGTCCTGCTGGGTGTGGGGCTGCTGAACAAGGTCAGCCTGCTCTGGTTCGGGGGCGGACTGGCCGCGGCTCTTCTTCTCACCGGCCAGCGCCGCTGGCTGTTGCGCCCCGGCCCCTGGCTCTGCGCCGGCATCGCTCTGCTCATCTTTCTGCCGCACCTGCTCTGGCAGGCGGCGCACGACTGGCCAACCCTGGAGTTCATGCACAACGCCACACACTACAAGATGAAAGCAGTCAGCCTGACAGAGTTTGTCTCCCAGCAGGTGCTGGCCATGAACCCGCTGCTTCCGCCGCTGTGGCTGGGCGGGCTTTTCAGTCTGCTGGTCAGCCGTCGGGGGCGGCGGTACTCGCCACTGGGGATAATCTTCCTGGCGGTGTTCGGCCTGCTGGCCTGGGAGGGCAAATCGCGCCCGGATTACATCGCCCCGGCCTATGCGGTGCTCGCCGCCGCCGGGGCGATCTGGTTCGAGGGCCTCGCCGGAACGCGCCGCTGGTTGACCGGGCTGGCTTTCACGGCTGTGGCCCTGAGCGGGTTGGCCCTGGCCCCGCTTGCCATGCCGATTCTGCCGGTCGAGGCTTATCTGAGCTATGCCGGCGTCCTGGGGATCAAGCCGGAAACCAGCGAAAACAAGTCGCTCGGGGCCCTGCCGCAGTTCTTCGCCGACATGCACGGCTGGCAGGAGCGGGTGGACTGTATCGCCCGGGCCTACGAAAACCTGACCGAAAGCGACAAGGCCGACTGCCTGATCGGCTGCCCCGACTACGGGATCGCCGGGGCGGTGGATTTCCTGGGCCGCCGCCAGGGGCTTCCCCCCGCGGTGAGCGGCCACAACAATTATTTCCTCTGGGGCCTTCCGCCCCGGTGCACGGGCAATGTCCTCCTGGCCCTGGACAACAGCCCGGAGCACCTGGAAAAGCTCTACCGCCAGGTGCTCCTCGTGGGACGCTGCGAGAGCCGCTGGGGCATGCCCTACCGTAACCAGAACCTCTATCTCTGCCGCAGCCCCAGGCTTTCCCTGCGCGAGGTCTGGCCGGGGATCAAGCACTACGATTAGCTCTCCGGGAGCTTTCACTCCACGCTCAGCCGCGTTTCCGGTCCTGCTCCGCGGTCGACTCCTGTATCAACTGGTCGTAGCTCTTGATCCCGAACTCGCGCAGCACATCCGCCACTTTCACCTCGGGCGAGAGGCTCTCGACTATCGACCACTCCTCCTCCATGAACGTGGTCAGGCGCACCGCGCGGCCGTACTTGGCCCGGACCTTGTCGAAATTCTCGGAGAACGGCCAGGTGTGGACATAGGCTTTCTCCAGGTTGAGCGCCGTGCAGAGGCTCGGCTCCCACAGGCCGGTCCAGGCCACGCTCTGGCCGGTGATATCGACCACCTGGCTCACCCCCTTGCGGGTGCTGGAGACGACATTATAGCGGAACAGGTTGGCCAGCAGGTTCAGCTTGCGCCCGCCGCCGAAAGCCGAGGACCAGAACACGATCTCGGCCCCGGCCTTCCCCAGTTTCTCCCAGCCGTCCTTCCATTCGATGTCGAAACAGATCTGCGCCCCGATCCGGCCGAAATCGGTGTCGAACACGGTCGGCTCCAGCGGCCCCGGGCTGACCCCGTCCTCCATCTCGCCCAGGGTGGGGTGCATCTTGCGGTACTCACCCTGCACCTGGCCCCGCCGGTCGATCAGCACCAGGGCGTTGTAGCAGCGCCCGCCCTCCTGCGTGTAGAGCGGGGCCCAGACATAGCAGTTGTGGCTGCGGGCGAACCCGGCCAGGCGGGCGGTGAACGCGGCGCAGTATTTCCCGGCCGCCTCTTTCACCGGGGTGCGGCTGTCGCCGGTAAGGTTCACGAACGGCCCCACCTCGGGCAGGCAGATAATGTCCGGCCGCTGGGCGGCGGCCAGCTCCATGCGGGCCAGCAGCAACTCGACCATCTGTTCCGGAGTGTCGGCGCTCAGCCCGTTCTGGCTGATCGAGGCCACCCACACCTCCCGCGGCAGGCGTTCCGTTTCCGCCGGGGCGCCACCCTGCGCCGGGGCCGCGCCCAGGGCCGCCGCGGCGAAAGTGCCACCCACGCCCGCGGCCGCCTGCCTGACAAACCCTCTCCGGTTGATCTCCTGCATACAAGCCTCCTCTCAAGAAATCATGGTTCGTAACCTCATATCCCTGGCGGAATATAATCCGGCCGGACCCTGGCCGGAAGGACATTGCGGTTTCCGGGGCAGAGCGGCGCCCAGCAAAAAGGGGAGGAAACCGGATTCGGTTTTCCTCCCCTTGTCGGTATGGCAATTATACTGCGGCGGGGTTCCGCTCAGCGGCGGGGCCCGGCCCCGGCGGGGGCGCCGGTCTTGGTGGTCGCGCTCTTGGCGGCGCCGGCGGCGGGAGCGGCGGCCCCGGACTGCAGCACTTTCAGCACGTCATCCGTGGCGTCAATCCCATCCGCGGCGTACAGAAGGCTTTCGGCGTTCAGGAGGATGGTGTACTTGTCGCGCGCGCCCACGGCCTCTATCGCCCGGTTGACCTTGTCGTTGATCGGCTGCATCAACGAGTTCTTGCGCTTTTCCGCCACGCCGTCCGGCCCGAAAATATCCTGCTGGTACTTCTGGGCTTCCTGGTTTTTCTGCATCATTTCGGCCTGCATCTCACGCTGTTTCTCCGGGCTTACGAGCGAGGCTTTCTGACGGTAATTCTCCTGCAGGGTGTTAAGATCCTTCTGGTATTTTTCCAGCTCGGCCTGCCATTTCTGCGCCTCGGTCTGTAAAGTCACCTGGGCATTGTTGAAATCGGAAAATTCATGCAGCAGCACATCCACTTTTACATACCCTATTTTTACCGTCTGCGCCGAAGACACCGTGATGAAAGACAAAACCGCCGCCAGAGCCAGAATAAGAACACGCAAGGCAATACCTCCTTAAGAGCTATGACCGGAATCGGAAAGGGTGAAATATCAGCCTGCAAACTTAAAGAACATTGCGTTCCGTATCAAGGCTTCATCCCTTCCACGTCGATTTCGAACTTCTTGATCCTGTATTGCAGGGTTTTGTAGCTTATCCCCAGCAGGCGCGCCGCGCCCACCAGGCGGCCGCCGGACTGCTCCAGGGCCTGAAGAAGGAAGCTTTTTTCCACTTCCTCCATCTTGACCCCGCCGGCAGGCAGACGGAACCCGGAACTGTCCTCGCGGGCGGTGTTCCCACGCGCGGCGGGACGCGAATCAGGTTCCGCGGCCAGGAAGGAAGAGACAGCCGGGGCCTCCGCCAGCGCCCCGTCGGCGCCCTCTCCGCTTTCGAAAATGTAGCCGGGCAGGTGCTCGGCGCCGATCCGCGGCTCATCGGCCAGCACCACCAGTTGCTCGATCAGGTTCTCCAGCTCGCGCACGTTGCCGGGCCAGTCGTAGCCAGCCAGCCCCTCGACCGCCTCCAGGCTGACCGAGAGGCCCTTGCGCTCGTACTGACGGGCGTACTTGTCCAGGAACGAGCGCACCAGCAGCGGGATATCGCCCCGGCGCGCGCGCAGGGGGGGAAGGTTGATGTTTACAACGTTCAGCCGGTGGAACAGGTCGGGGCGGAACCGCCCCTCTGCGGCGAGCTGGCGCAGGTCCTGGTTGGTGGCGGTGATTATGCGCACGTCCACCTTGAGGGTCTGGTCGCCACCCACGCGCGCGAACTCGCGCTCCTGCAGCACCCGCAGGAACTTGGCCTGCAGGTCGTACTGCAGGGTGGAAATCTCGTCCAGGAACAGAGTGCCGCCGTCGGCCGCCTCGAACTTGCCGATCCTCCTTCCAGTGGCCCCGGAGAACGAGCCTTTCTCGTGGCCGAACAGCTCGCTTTCGATCAGGTTCTCGGGGATAGCGCCGCAGTTTACCGCCACGAACGGCCCACCGCGCCGCGCGCCGTTGTAGTGGATCGCCCGGGCCACCAGCTCCTTGCCGGTGCCGCTCTCGCCGCTCACCAGGACGGTGGAGTTGTTGTCCAGCACCTTGCCGATCAGCCGGTAGACCTCGTTCATCGCCGGCGAGGCCCCGATGATGCGGTCGAAACGGTAGCGGCTCTCCAGCTCGCGGTGCAGGTTGATATTTTCCTGGGCCAGGTGACTGTTCTTCAGGGCTTTCTCAAGGACGATTAAAAGTTCATCTTTATTCAACGGTTTGGTCAGGTAGTCGGTGGCCCCGGCTTTCATCGCCGTGACCGCGGTCTCCACCGTGCCGTAGGCGGTCATCAGCACCACAAGCGTGGACTCGTCCGCCTCCACCGCCGCGCGCAACACATCCAGCCCGTCCTTGCCCGGCATCTTAAGGTCGGTTATCACCACCTGGAATTTCTCCTTGCCCAGCCTGCCCACGGCCTCCTCGCCCCCGGCGGCCTGCTCCACGCTGTAGCCCTCGTCGCTCAGGATCTGGGCCAGGATGTCGCGCTGGCTGAAATCGTCCTCTACGATCAGCAACCGCACCGCGGCTTTGTTGATTCTGACATTCATTCCGGCTCACCTCAGGGTAGGGTTACCGTGAACTCGCTGCCCGTGCCCAGGCTGCTCTTCACCTTTATCTCGCCGCCATGGTCGCGCACGATGTTGTTGACAATGGGCAGGCCCAGGCCCGACCCGTTCTCCTTGGAGGAGTAGAACAGGTCGAAAATGCGCTCCAGGTTCTCCGGGGCGATCCCGCAGCCGGTGTCGGCCACGCTGATCCGCGCCGGGGCGCCGGGGCCGCCCACGGTGCGCACCGTGAGCCGCCCGCCCGAGGGCATGGCCTGGATCGCGTTGATCACCAGGTTGAGCAGCACGGTCTTGATCTTTTCCGGGTCCACGTTCTTGACCAGGGTGCGTCCCGCATAATCGGTCTCCACGCGCACCCCGCGGCCGGCGGCATCCCGCGCCAGCAGGGTCAGCACCTCCTCCACCAGGGCGTTGAGGTCGACCGGCGAGCGCTCCAGCTCGTTCATGCGCGAGAAATTGAGGAACGTGTCCACGATCTTGGTCAGACGGGTCACCTCGCGCTGGATGTTGGGGCTGTAGCGCTCCCAGAGGGCGCGGTCGCCCTCCGACTCCAGCTTGAGCTTGTCGCCCATGTGCTGCAATGTCAGGCGGATGGCGTTGAGCGGGTTCTTGATCTCGTGGGCGATCCCTGCGGCCAGCTCACCCAGGGAACTCAGGCGCTCCTGGCGGAAAACGGTTTTTTCAAGGTCCTTGTTCTGCTTGAGCCGCTCCACCATCCGGTTGAACCCGTCCACCAGTTGGCCGATCTCATCGCGCCGCCCCACCTCGATCCGGCAGTCCAGGTCGCCCTGCTCCACGCGGTTGAAGCTGTCGCTCAGACGGCGGATCGGGCGGGTGAAATAGCCGGCGAACAGTATGGCTATGGTAAGACCCACGCCCAACACCGAGAGGGTCACCAGCAGGCTGGTCACCTGGAAGTGGTGGAACTGCTCAAGGAAATCCGAGATTTCATACTGCATGTGCACGAACCGGACCTGGCCCTCCTCGATCACCGGGATGCTGACCTGCAGGATGTTGTCCGGGGTCTGGACCGCCGGATTGGAGCTGATCTCGTAGTGCCAGCGCGGGCTTTTGCGGCTCATCTCATCCATCACCGAGAGAGTGACCGAGAAAAAGGACCAGCCCTCGGGGGCGGGCTGTTCCGAATCGGCCAGACGGCGCAGGCGGGCCACATGCTCGAGCATGGCCCGCTCCAGGTCCTGCCCGCTGAGCATGCGGCTGAAATTGCTGTTCACGAACTGGATGAAGCTCTCCAGTTCCCGTCGGACCGCCGCCTGCTCGACCGAGCCGGGGGCGGCCTCCTCCGGGAGTGAATCGGAGGCGCGCATGGGGGCGGACAGACGGCTGGCGCGCTGCTGGATCTGGCGGTCGATGTCGCGCACGGTCTGGTTGATCTCGTGGTTGAGACGCACCAGACGGGCCAGCACCTCCTGCTGCTGACGCCAGTTCAGGTAGAATTGGGTGGCGCTGGTCCCGGCCAGCAGGGCCGTGATCAGAAGCACCAGGCGCGAGCGCACGCCGAATTTCACGCTTCGGGTGGTCATCTCAATTTCACTTTCACTCTTTGCTTCCCCTTTTAAGGCATCTCCAGGCCCACGAAGTGCGTGGTCCCGCCGCGAAACACCATGATCAGCGCCGCGCTGCCCGAGGGCAGACCGTCCAGCAGGCCCTGGGCCTCGGACAGGCTGTTCACCGGCTTGCGGTTGATCCTCAGGATCACGTCCCCGGCGTTGAGCCCGGCGCGCAAAGCCACACCGCCGTCGGACACCTGCTCCACCAGGACCCCGCTGCGGTTCTCCAGGTCAAGCTCGCGAACATCCCGCGCCGTGATGCCCCGGAGCTGAAGCCCCAGACTGCTGTTGCGCGGCGGCTCGGGGATCGAATCGGCCGGCTCGGTCCGGACCGAGGCGATCTCCTTGCGGCCCAGCTTGACACTGTACTCCAGCTCGCGTCCCTCGCGGAACACTTTCACGCGCACGGTCTCGCCGGGACGGTGCTTGGCGATGGCCTCCTGGAGCTGGTGGCTGGCGCCCACCTCGCGCCCGTCCACCGCCAGCACCACATCCGCCCGCTGAAGGCCCGCGGTCTCAGCCGGCGAACCGGCGCGCGGCGTGAAATCCTCGATCAGCACTCCCTGCGGGCTGGGCAGACCCAGGGCGCGCGCCTGGGTCGGGTTCACGGTCTGGATCAGCACCCCCAGAACAGGGCGCACCACGCGCCCCAGGGCGATCAGGTCCTCCATCACCCGCCGGGCCAGGTTGACCGGGATGGCGAAACCGTAGCCCTGATAAACGCCCGTGCTGCTGGCTATAGCGGTGTTGATCCCGACCAGCTCGCCCTTGAGGTTGACCAGCGCGCCGCCCGAGTTGCCCGGGTTTATCACGGCGTCGGTCTGGATGAAACTTTCTATCGACTGGTCCACGTTGCCCTGCACGTTCTGCGGGTTGTCGCTCAGGATATCGATCCGGCGGCTTTTGGCGCTCACGATCCCAGCGGTCACCGAGATGCCCAGCTCCATCGGGTTGCCGATCGCCAGGACCCAGGCCCCGATCTTGCACGAATCGCTGTCGCCGAAACGGATCACCGGCAGGTGCGCGCCGGGCTCCAGCTTAAGCAGCCTCAGCACCGCCAGGTCGGTGGTGTAGTCGGCGCCCACCACCTCGGCCTCGTAGGTGCGTCCGCTGGAGACCAGCACCCGGATTTTCTCGGCCCCCTCGATCACGTGGTTGTTAGTCAGCACGTAGCCCGCGGCCGAGACTATCACTCCGCTGCCCAGGCTTTCGGCCTCGCCGCGGCGGGTGCTTGCGCGGGCCTCGGTGTGGTGGCTCGAAATGATGCTAACCACGGTCGGGGTCACCGACTCGCCCACCTGCATGAAAGTGCGGTTAAGACGGTCGGCGGTCTGCTCCGTCTCGCTCTGGCGGCCCGCTGCCACCGCGGCCGCCCCGGCCTTTGCCGACAGAAGGCAAAGGACCAGCCCGACAGACAGAAACAGCGCCCCGGCGGAGCGTTTGATGCCTGGAAACCGTCGAATCGCCATGCGCGCCTCAATTCGAAACCGTTGTCAGTTGAAAAGCAATTCCCGTACCTGTGCCCTCGCGGACGGCCAAAAGCCAGCCCGCTGTGATCTGCGCCGAATGAACGCATGCAGGTCCGGCCACAGGTGAGTCAGGATAGCTGGAAAGGCACCTAAGTATACCTCATTTGAGGTTAATCGATCAACCTCCAATCAGGGTTGACCCGGCAGCGGCCCGGGCGTAAAATAGTTTGTCTCCCGCGTGGAGAGAGTTCCTTGCCGAGGCCGCCCCCCGCTGCCGAGTGACTTCCGGTCGTGCCGGACCGTGCAATATAAGGATTTCCGGCCGTCCGGGGCAGGTAAATCGTCCATCCGCGGCTGTCCTCACCCAGCCGGCCGTCCCAGAGAGAGCGCCATGTTCCGAGTCCTTTACTCTGCCGTATTCCTGCTCCTGTCACTTTGTCTGAGCCTGGCAAGCCCGCTCACGGCCAGTGTGGAGGAGGTCTCCTCAACCACCGCCCTGGACAGCCTGCGCAGCGCCGCCGATTCACTTTCCCATGCCGCGGACTCCCTGGCCCGCGCCCTGGACTCCCTGGCCGTCAAGCCGGCCCCGGCCCCGCCCAAACCTGCGGCTGCGCCCACCCCCGCAACCAAGAAAAAACCCTGGGAGATGGGTCTCGGCCTGGGCTACACCCTGAACCGCGGCAACAGCCGCCAGACTTCGTTGGTCACCAGCCTCAACCTGGCGCGCGCGGGCGAGCGCACCCATTTCAACACCGAGGCCACCTCGACCAACGCCTCGAGCGAGGGCGGCAAGAAAACGCAGAAAGCCGCCCTGCGTTCGAAACTCGAACTCAAGCACAGCGAGCGCTTTTTCTATTTCTCCACCCTGGACCTGGACCACAACCGCGAGGCCGGCCTGGACCTGCGCGTGGCCCCCGGCCTGGGCGCCGGCATCGCGGTGCTCACGGCCAGGAAAGTCAAGCTCAACCTCAACCTGGGCGCCAACCCGATCACCGAATATTTCCGCGGCCGGACCAGCACCACGCGCGGCCACTACCTGGCCATCCAGGAACTCAAGCTGCGGTTCAACTCGCGCTCGCGCCTGGAACAGAGCCTCACTTTCCAGCCACGGGTGGACAAGATCGAATCCTACCTGCTCAATTTCAACCTCTCGCTCAGCAATGAGCTGACCCATGCGTTCAGCCTCAAGGTGAACCTGGAGGGCAAGTACAACAGCCGCCCCCCCGTTCATGTGCCGGCCTACAGGCGCCAGGACTGGATGCTCTACACCGCGTTCAGCTACAGTCTCTGGTGAGCGCTCCCCACAGACAGTGCTGTTGACAAGCGCCGCGGCTGAGAACAACTTTCACTTAGATAAATCGGCCCGAAGCCCGCGCAGACCTGTCTCAGTAAACGGCTTCCGGCCAGCGTGCTTGTCAGAAGCGGAGGTCAGGATGAATGACACCGGCCCCGAGTCCCGGGCGGCCTGGCTGCGCCATCAGCTCAGCCTGTACGACTACCATTACTACGTGCTGGATGATCCGCTGGTGGCGGATTTCGAATACGACCAGCTCTACCACGAGCTGGAGCGCCTGGAAGAGGCACACCCCGAGCTGGCCGTGCCCGAAAGCCCCACCCGGCGCGTGGGCGGCCAGGCGCGCGAGGGATTCAGCCAGGTGTCCCACAGCGTCCCGATGCTCAGCCTGGACAACTCCTACAGCGAGGAGGACCTGCGCGAGTTCGACCTGCGGGTGGCCCGCGGCCTGGGCGAGGACACGCCCCGGGTCTACGTGGCCGAGCTGAAGCTGGACGGCCTGGGGGTGAGCCTGCGCTACGAGAAGGGCCGCTTCGTGCAGGGTGCCACGCGCGGGGATGGCCGAGTGGGGGAGGACGTGACACTCAACCTGCGCACGGTGAAAAGCCTGCCCCTGAGCCTGCGCGCTCCAGCGGGCGGCTCTGTCCCGGAGCTGGTCGAGGTGCGCGGCGAGGTCTACATGACCCGCGCTGGCCTGGAGGCGGCCAACTCCCAGCGCCAGGAGGACGGCGAGCCGCCGTTCGCCAACCCGCGCAACGCCGCCGCGGGCAGCCTGCGCCTTCTGGACCCGGCCCTCACCGCCGCGCGCCCGCTCAAGGTTTTCCTCTACCAGCTCGTGCGAAACGAAAGTACGCCCGGCCTGCCGCCTTTCGAGCGCCACAGCCAGGTGCTGGAGTATCTTAAAAGCCTGGGCCTGCCGGTGGACCCGCACTGGCGTCGCTGCGAGGGGATCGAGGCGGTGCTGGACTACTGCCGCGAGTGGGACAAACGCAGGGATGAGTTGCAGTACAACATCGACGGGGTGGTGCTCAAGCTGGATGACCTGGCCGCCCGCGAGGGCCTGGGGTTCACTGCCAAGCACCCGCGCTGGGCCATGGCCTACAAGTTCGCCCCGGAGCAGGCCCGCACCCGGCTCGTCGCCATCGACGTGCAGGTGGGGCGGACCGGAGCGCTCACCCCCACCGCGCGCCTGGAGCCGGTGTTCCTGGCCGGGACCACGGTCTCCAACGCCAGCCTGCACAACGAGGAGGAGGTGGCGCGCAAGGACATCCGGGTGGGCGACTGGGTCTGGATCGAGAAAGCCGGCGAGATAATTCCCCAGGTGGTGGCGGTGGACCTCAAGGCCCGTCCGGAGGGGAGCGCGCCCTGGCAGGCGCCGGAGCATTGCCCGGTCTGCGGCGCGGCGGCTGCGCGGCCCGAGGGCGAGGTCGTACGGCGCTGCACCAACCTGTCCTGCCCGGCCCAGCTTCGCCAGCGGATCGAGCATTTCTGCAGCCGCGAGGCACTGGACATCCAGGGCCTGGGGCCGGCCCTGGTGGAGCAGCTGACCGGGAATGGCCTTGTGCGCGAGGTGGCCGACCTCTACAGCCTCAAGCCCGAGAACCTGGCGGCCCTGGAGCGCATGGGAGAAAAAAGCGCGGCCAACGTGGTCCGCGAGATCGAGGCCTCGAAGGACCGTCACCCGGCGCGTCTTCTTTTCGCCCTGGGCATCCGTCACGTGGGCGCCACCGTGGCCGAGCTGCTGGTCCGTCATTTCGGTTCGCTGGAGGCGCTGGAGGGCCGCCCGGCCGAGGAGCTGGCCGCGGTGGAGGGGATCGGCCCGGTGATAGCCGAGTCGCTGAGCGCCTTCTTCGCCGAGGAGAAAAACCGCGGACAGCTTAAGCGTCTGCGCGAGGCCGGCTGCCGCACCGCCCTGGCCGAGGCCGAGAAAGCCCCGGCCGCCGGGCGCCTGGTTGGGAAAAAATTCGTCATCACCGGCACCCTCGGCTCGCTGTCGCGCAGCGAGGCGGAGGCGCGGATCAAGGCCCTGGGCGGTGCGGTGAGCGGCTCGGTCAGCGCCAAAACGGATTACCTGGTGCTGGGGGCCGAGCCCGGCTCCAAGCTCGAAAAAGCGCGCAAGCTGAACGTGGAGGTGCTGGACGAGGGCCAGTTCATCCGCCTGCTGGAACAGGGCTGATAAGAAGCGGCGAGCCACTTGGCAGCTTTACGGGCGAACACAAGGTTCGCCCCTACGACAACACCCGGCATTCCGGAAGGGTAAACCCGTTTGCGGCTATCAAGCCGCCGCAGTTTAAGCCTTTGGGGGCCGCACCTGTCTGAGCCTCCTACCATGGCAGCGTGTAATCGAGAGTGAAACGGTAAGGGTTGGAATTGCCGCACTCTCCGGCGGCGATTCACGGCAGCGCCGCCGCTGCAACGCGGCAGCGAAGTAAATCCTCGGGCACACCACAATCAGAAAATGAGTTGTGGTTTGGACGAGTTTGCGGCCCCCGCTGGCTTTGCTGCTTTGGCCGAGGGGGATTTAATCCAGTAACCGGGCATGGCGTGCCGTCCCCTTCATCTGATCTTTCGGATTGCGGTGAGGGCTGTTGCCAGGATCGACGCCCGGAAGCTGACTCCTATTCCGGATACGGGAAATCAAGGTATTATATAAAATTCGTCTGAGAGGGGAGTGGCACGGATGCAGGACCTGATCGGCGTGGTGTTCGATTTCGACGACACCCTGGCCCCGGACAGCACCTGGGGCTTTCTGGAAGCCTGGGGCGAGGACCCGCCCTCTTTCTGGCACTCCCGGGTCGACCCGCTGGTGGAAAAAGGCTGGGACCCGATCCCGGCCTACCTCTACGCCATGCTCGAGGCCTCCAGGGAACGTCCCGATTTCGGGCGGATCACCCGCGACCGCCTGGCCGCCTACGGACGGAGCGTGCGGATGTACGAGGGCGCCACCCGCATCTTCGACAAGCTCGCCGCCTACGCCCGGTCCGAGAACCCCGACATACGTCTGGAGTTCTACCTCATCTCGAGCGGCATCCGCGAGATTCTGATCAACACCCGGATCAGCCGCCATTTCACCCGTATCTGGGCCTGCGATTTCCACTGCCACCCGGAAAGCGGCGAGATCATTTTCCCCAAGAACATAATCAGCTTCACCGACAAGACCCGCTATCTGTTCCAGATATCGAAGGGCCTGGTCGGCCCGGAGTACGACAGCCAGCCCTTTGCGGTCAACCGTCGGTTCAGCCGCGAACAGATGCATATCCCGATGAGCCAGATGATCTACGTGGGGGACGGTTACACCGATATCCCCTGTTTCTCTCTCATCCGCAAGCAACAGGGCGTCGCGATCGGGGTGTACGACCCCGGGCGGGAGGAGAAATGGAGCCGCGCCTGGGGCTTCATCGAGGACAACCGGGTAAGCAATCTGGTCCCGGCGGACTACTCGAAAAACTCGGCCCTGGAGATCAGCCTGCGCATGGCGATCCGCAGCATGGCCAGCGACATCGCCCTGCGGCGGCGCACGCACCGGGACTGATGTGTGGCGAGGGTGGTGCTTGCTATTGGATAAATCCCCCCTGGCCCCCCTTTGCTAAAGGGGGGTATCCGCTCCTGAAAGTTGCCGCCGGCGCCTCCCCCTTTGAAAAAGGGGGACTGAGGGGGATTTAATGGAATAATCGGGCGAAGCATGTTTAGCCCACAGACACAGCCGCAAACTTTCTGCGGCCATGCGGGCGCTCAGACTAAAAACGAACGCATCAGGCCCGGAAATCATTCTATAAATTCCAAATAGAGTTGAATGCCAACCCATTTCCAAGGGAGACCCGTCATGTCCGAGAAAAAACAGCCTCCCCTCAGCCGCAAGGCGTTCCTGGGCACGGCGGCCCTTGGCCTGACCGCCATGGCCGGCTCTGTCCAGGCCCAGGAAACGGCTAAAGATGGCGGGTTTGCCGACCACCCGCGGGTAAAGCGCAACTGGGACAAGGACGGCCGCAGCAAAAAGGTGGTGTTCCTGGCCCACTGCGCAATCAACCAGAACGCCCGTCATGAGAACTGCGCCGATTTCCCGGCCCAGATGGATGAGCTGGCCGAATGGCTGCGGGCACAGAAAATCGGGATCGTGCAGCTCCCCTGCCCGGAGCTGATGGTCCTGGGCCTGGGCCGCGACCGGGATGAGCCGCCGGTGGACACTATCCGCGAGGCGCTTTCCGTACCCGAGGGCCGTCGCCGCCTGGCCCGCCTGACCGAGCCGGTGATTTTCATGCTCCAGGAATACCGCTGGCAGGGGATACAGGTGCTGGGAATCTTGGGCAAGAACGGCAGCCCCTCCTGCGGGGTGGAGACCACGAGCAAGGAGGGCAAGTTCGGGCCGGGCGAGGGGGTGTTCTTCGAGGTGCTGCGGCAGGAGCTGGCCAGGCGCGGGGTCGAGGTGCCGATCAAGGGCATCGACGACCACCGTCAGGCCGAAACCATCGAGTGGCTGAAAGAAAGGCTCTAAGCTAACCAACGATAATTATTTTGCCTTCTTAATTTCTTTATGTTATTGTTTCGCAGTTTTCTCTATTCTCTTTATGTTCTCTGAAATTTATTTTGGAGGTTTTTGTGAGAGTTAGAGATAGATTTAAAAAGACTGGATACTTCTGGTTGCCGTCAACACCCGAAAGAAAAGTGCCGGGTACTCTTAACATATTGGATGGTGGCAAAATAGAACTTGAAATAGTTGGATTTTTCGAAGACGGTCTTGAAAATGCTTTAAGAGAGAGAAAAGAATCATTTAGAATTGTTGGGCACATAGAAGAACATGGGCTTGTTACATTAGACAATTGCGACTATAAAAACAAAAACATTGCCTTCGGAGGCATTTCAAAATCCTTGATTCTCGTTCGAACGGCATTTCTCGGAGTAGCATATGACAATAATGAATCTATCTCGTTCAATACATTCAAGTTTTCTGTAGAAGGCATTGATGAGTGGGTAGGACTTAGTGGTATCAATGTTTTATCAAACTATAAAGCAAAGACCGCGCAAATACATTTTTCTCCGCCAGAAGAGATAATCATAAACCTAAATAATAACATGCAACTATTGATTACATTTTCTTGGAATTTGCCAGGACTATCGTCATTAACAGAAGCCAAAATAACGCAGAAGACATATTTCAAGCTTGTATCAAAAAAAGAGCGCCCCATAACTGATTTCATCTCCTATGCTTACAAAATTACGACTCTTCTGTGTTTTGCAATCGACAACATAGTATGCATAGAGAGTATAACAGCAACTTCAGATAAACTTCAAAAACAAACAAATAGTGGCAACGCCCTTTCAGTGTCGGTGTCAATTTTTTATGCAAGCCTCCCTTATACGGAAAGTTCACCCCAAATAGATAAGCATCAAATGCTATTTAGATATCTGCAAATAGAAAACACCGCAGAAAAAATATTCAATAATTGGCTTGCAGCTTATGACGAGATTGACTCAGCAATCAATCTGTATTTTTCTGTAGCAACAAATGCTCATAGATATATAGATGGCAAATTTTTAGCGCTGGCCCAAGGCCTTGAAACCTACCACAGAAGAACAACCAATGAAAAAGAAATGGATGATGAAGTTTTTCAAAATTTAACTTCAAAGTTAATTAGCGCATGTCCGGAGGAACACCAACAATGGCTATCTGGAAGACTTATACATGGCAACGAAGCAACTTTAAGCAGAAGAATAAAAAGTATTATTGAGCCATTTAAAGATTATTTTGGCAAAAGCAAAGAACGAGATAACTTAATAAGAAATATAGTAAATACGAGAAACTATCTAACTCACTTCGACAGCTCTCTAAAATCAAAGGCAGCTAGCGGAGTTCAATTATACTCACTTTATATGAAATTAGAAGCAATATTTCAGCTTCAGTTACTTAAAATGCTTGATTTTTCTGGGGATGAGATAAAATCTATATTTGTCAATAATAATAAGCTACAATATAAACTTAAAGACGCATAAATCTTATAGACAAATAAGCCTCAGGAGCGTTTCTCTTATTTTGGCTTAATCCAAACAAAAAAGGGGTGCGTTCGCCGCACCCCTTTTCATTTGCTATATGCCCGCTGTCAATTCCCGGCCCGGAACTCGCTCATTTTCACCGTGCGGCCCTCGCGCACCGACTGGTAGGCGGCGAACGCCACCTCCATCGAGGCCAATCCGTCCTCGCCCCGCACCCCGATCATCGGCTCGGTGTCATCCCGCACGCAGCCCACGAAATACTCGATCTCGGGCGGATAGCCGAGCTGCCAGAGCTCATCCACCGCGGGACGGGTCCAGCCGAGCTGGCTTTCGGCTTTCTCCACCGAGTACTTGTAGCCCACCCGGCTGAACACGTGGATCGGGCTGCCCAGGGTCAGGTCCACCTTGAGCATGCCCTTGGTCCCGTAGATTTCCACCGTGTCATCCATCCCGCCCAGGGTGATGTAGTTGCCCTCGACAAAGCCCTGCGCGCCGCCCTCGAACGTAAAAATCGCCACGCCCCAGTCCTCGCCCTCCACGTCCTTGTGCAGCATGTTGCCCGCTCCGCCGCCCGAGGTCTTGCCCACCACCTCGACCACCTCGCGCGCCATCAGGTGACGGACCCAGTTGATCGGGTGGCAGCCGATGTGGAACAGCGCCCCGCCGCCGCAGTAGCGGATCTGCTTGGCGAACGGGCTGTGGCTGCCCGAGTGGGTCTCCTTGGCCTTCACGTAGAGGATCTCGCCCAGGGCGCCCTCGGCCACCACCTCCTCGACCCGCTTCAGGATGGGGGCGAAACACCAGTCCTCGGCGTACATCAGTCGCACGCCGGCTTTCCTGGCCGCGGCCACCATGGCCCGGGCATCCTCCAGTGTGGTGGCGAGCGGTTTCTCGCAGATTATCTGCTTGCCAGCCGCGGCCGCGGCCTCGACCACCGGCCTGTGCACGAAAGTGGGTGTGCAGACTATCACCAGGTCCACTCCGGGGTCGTTGCACAGCGCATTGAAATCAGCGGTGCGTTTGGCGACGCCCCACTTGTCGCAGAACGTGTCCAGGCCGTCGATCCCGCAGGCCATCACCAGCTCGGCGTCACGGCAGCGCGCCAGGGCGTCCGCGTGCAGTTCCGCGGCGAAACCGGTCCCCACTATACCGGCGCGGATGGGTGTTTTCATCGTTTCCCTCTTTCGGTTGTATCCGACAGTTTGGTTTCGATTCAGAACCATTTGGGGATTGTACTCCGCAAAAAGAATAAAAAACATATTCTCACCAGTCAAGGCCGGAACCGATTCCCTCTCCCGAGCGACGCGCGACGCAGGATTATCTTGACAGGCGGCCGCGGGGGGCCCGTCACTGCGCGAGGCCGGTCCGGCGGGCCGCGGCGTGTCTGCACCGCGCCTGTCGACCGCGGACTCGGCTCCGGTCCCGCCCCGGCCTTGACAAGGCCGCCTGTCCCGGGTATATAAGTCCCGTTCCGCAGGGGAAGACATGTTGGGGGATGATCCAAGCAAGGAGGGAAAGATCGAAGACCGGTATTTCATCAAGATAGCGGCCGAGCTGGGGGTGAGGCCACGCCAGGTGGAGGCCGTGGCCGAGCTGCTGGCCGAGGGGGCCACGGTGCCGTTCATCGCGCGCTACCGCAAGGAGGCCACCGGCGAGCTGGACGAGGTGCAGATCACCTCGGTGCGCGACCGTCTGGAGCAGCTCGAGGAGCTGGACAAGCGCCGTGCGGCGATCCTCAAGTCCCTTGAGGAACGCAACCTTCTGACCGAGGAGCTGAACGCGCGGATCTGGGCGGCCGAGACCATGACCGAGCTGGAGGACATCTACCTCCCGTTCCGGCCCAAGCGCCGCACCCGGGCCACCATTGCCCGCGAGCGCGGCCTGGAGCCGCTGGCTATTCTCGTGTTCGAGCAGGGCGAGATCGACCCGGCCGCCGAGGCCGAGAAATATGTGGACCCCGAAAAAGAGGTGCCGGATGCCGCGGCGGCCCTGGCCGGCGCGCGCGACATCATCGCCGAGTGGGTCAACGAGAGCGAGCCTGCCCGCCGCGCCATGCGCGAGCTGTTCCACAGCGAGGGCCTGTTCCGCTCGCGGGTGATCCCCGGTAAGGAGGAGGAGGGGGCCAAGTACCGCGACTATTTCGAGTGGGAGGAAAAGCTCGCCGCCGCCCCCAGCCACCGCGTGCTGGCCATGCGCCGAGGCGAGAAGGAGCTGTTCCTCACCCTGCGCGTGGTGGTTCCGGAAGACACCGCCCTGGACATTCTCTGCGGCCAGTTCATCAAGGCGCACAACGCCGCCGCGGACCAGGTGCGCGAGGCCGTGCACGACTCGTTCAAGAGGCTTCTCGCCCCCTCGATGGAGACCGAAATCCGCCTGGAGACCAAGAAAATAGCGGATGCCGAAGCGATCCGCGTGTTCGCCGCCAACCTGCGCGAGTTGCTTCTGGCCTCGCCCGCCGGGCAGAAAAGCGTGCTGGCCCTCGACCCGGGCTTCCGCACCGGTTGCAAGCTCGTGCTGCTGGACCGTCAGGGCCGGCTTCTGCACAACGAGACGATCTATCCGCACACCGGCGAGGGCGCGGCCAAGTCCGCCGCGCAAACGGTGGTCCGGCTCTGCACGATGCACCACGTGGAACTGATCGCCATCGGCAACGGCACCGCCGGGCGCGAGACCGAGGCGTTCTGCCGCGCGCTGGAGCTTCCCGGAAAACCCACGATCATCATGGTCAACGAGAGCGGGGCCTCGGTCTATTCGGCCTCCGAGGTGGCGCGTGAGGAGTTCCCGGAGCACGATGTCACGGTGCGCGGGGCGGTCTCGATCGGACGGCGGCTGATGGACCCGCTGGCCGAGCTGGTCAAGATCGACCCCAAGAGCATCGGCGTGGGCCAGTACCAGCACGATGTGGACCAGGGTGAGCTGAAAAAGGGCCTGGATGACGTGGTCATAAGCTGCGTGAACAGCGTGGGCGTGGAACTCAACACCGCCAGCCGTCAGCTTCTGACCTATGTCTCCGGCCTGGGGCCACGCCTGGCCGGCAACATCGTGGCCCACCGTGACTCCAACGGCCCGTTCAAGAGCCGCGAGCAACTGCTCAAGGTGCCCATGCTCGGGCCCAAGGCGTTCGAGCAGGCGGCCGGGTTCCTGCGTATCCTGGGGGGGGACAACCCGTTAGACGCCAGTGCGGTGCACCCCGAGAGCTACCATATCGTGGACACCATGGCCGCCGACCTGGGCTGCTCCGTGCCGGACCTGCTGAAAAACGATGAGTTCAGGGCGCGTATCCGTCTGGACAAGTATGTCACCCCCGAGGTGGGCCTTCCCACCCTGAACGATATCGTGCAGGAGCTGCAGAAGCCCGGGCGCGACCCGCGCAAGCAGTTCGAGGCGTTCAGTTTCGCCGAAGGGGTGGCAAAGCTGGAGGACCTGCGCGCCGGGATGCGTCTGCCGGGGATAGTGACCAATGTCACAGCGTTCGGGGCGTTCGTGGACGTGGGGGTGCACCAGGACGGGCTGGTGCACGTGAGCCAGATCGCGGACCGCTATGTCAAGGACCCGGCCGAGGTGGTGCGGGTGGGCCAGCGGGTGAACGTGACCGTGCTGGAGGTGGACCTGGCGCGCCACCGCATCGCGCTGAGCCTGAAGAAAGTGCAGGACAGCGCCGCCGCGACAGCAGCACCGGGAGCGCGGCCCCAGGGCGGGGAGAAACCCCGGCCGAAAGAGAAAAAGCCGGACATGCAAAGCTCTCTGGAGGCGCTCAAGGCCAAGTGGGGCGGCGGGAAGAAGCGGTAGGGATAACACACTTCTATTATTTTAAAGAGGGGATGCCCGACCAGGCGTCCCCTTTTTGTGTGATAATTTCTCTCTTAAGCTTGCATATAACATCCTATCGGTTTATAATTGGTACACCTGATGTGATTTTTTCTCTTTGGAGGGATAATGCTCATATCGTTTGAAGTAGAGAACTGGATGTCATTCCGGGATAAAGTGACTTTTTCGATGGTGGCGAGCAGAGAGAAACGGCATGGAGAGAGAATTCCAAGAGTTGGGAAATATCCTTTGAGAATACTACCCATTGCGGCGTTTTTTGGTGGCAATGCTTCGGGAAAAACAAATCTATTCAAAGCATTAAGCTTTTCAAAACATCTTGTAACAAAAGGGACCAATATAAATAGTTTGATAGAAATTAAACCTTTTCGGCTTGACCCTGCTTATAATGATAAAATATCCAGTTTCAGGTTTGAACTCCTAATAGATGAAATTGTTTATTGCTTCTATTTTGAGTTAACCCGAGATAGAATAATTAAAGAATATTTATCGATGATATCAAGCACTCGCGAAGAACATCTCTATGATCGAGATGGATCGGAAGTGGTTTTTTCTAAAAGCTTATTAGATAATGACTCTCTTAAATACGCATTCAAAGGCACTCGAGATAACCAGCTTTTCTTGACAAATTCTGTTAACCAAAAAATCGATATTTTTAAGCCTGTTTTCAACTGGTTTGATAAATCTTTGCTTCTCATTGGTCCAGATGATCGCTTCGGGCCGTTCGAGCAATTCATCCAAGACAATAATCCGCTTTTCCCTTTTGTCAATGTCAATTTGGCGCGATTGGATACAGGAATAGATCATCTTGGAGCAGCGGAAGAATTTACATTGAAGAGTTCTGATTTGCCGGAAAAAGCAGTGCAATCTTTAGAAGAGAAATTAAAGGAGGGACAATCCTTGAGCTTACCTCCTTTCTCAAACAACCGGTATATTGTCACTCGAAAAAAAGGTCAACTTGTAGTAACAAAATTAGTAGCTTTTCACAAGCGAAAAGATGGAAGTGAAATTCAATTTGAGACTGACCAAGAATCAGACGGTTCAAATAGAATTCTTGATTTGTTGCCAGCTTTTCTATATTTGTCTGAAAAAGATTCAAAGGGTGTATTTTTCATTGATGAGATAGATAGGAGTTTGCATACTATCCTTGTACGTAGGCTTATTGAAACCTATCTTGGAGCTTGTTCTCCGGAAAGCCGTTCTCAACTGGTCTTTACCACTCACGATGTCCTACAAATGGATCAAAATCTTTTGCGCAGAGATGAAATGTGGGTTCTCGAAAGAAACCTTGATGGAGTTTCCTCATTATTGGCTCTGTCTGATTATAAGTCTGATTATAAAGTAAGGTTTGATAAAGATATCAGGAAAATGTACTTGCAGGGTAGATTCGGCGGGGTGCCGCGTCTACTGCTAAGTGGTCAATTGGCTCGTTGTGAAAAGGTCGGCTCCTCGGATAGGGGAGAAGAATGACAGCTTTGAGAAGGCGGTTCTACCGTCCAACTGGTACAAGACCATTAAGAAAATTGTATGTCATTGCCTCTGAAGGTGACAAAACAGAACCTCAATACTTTGATTATTTCAGAAAGTTAGAGGGTATAGCTCTAAAAATACTCCCAAGCCGAGACGACAGTTCGCCTGAAGCCATTCTTAGAAAGCTTAAGGCACATTTAAGAAAAGAGAAATACGAAAGGCCTTATGAAGCCTGGCTGGTTGTAGATATGGATCGTTGGCCAGAACGACAGTTAGAGAATGCATATAATTGGACTCAAAATGCACCAGGATACAATTACCTCGCGGTCAGCCGACCTCTATTCGAATACTGGCTGTTGCTCCATTTTGAAAACGCGGCCGGGGTTTCAACAAAAACGGAATGTTGCAGAAAACTGAAAAGGTATCTTCAAAATTACTCTAAAAGTAATTTCGACATGGCGAAATTGATTCCTGGCATTCCAGAAGCGATTACAAGAGCTAAAGCCAACGACACCCCACCTTGTGAAAGGTGGCCGGAACATGCCGGAACCACAGTCTACCGCTTAGTAGAAAAACTCCTTTCCTCTTAATCATTACACTTATTTTTTCAGGTACTGACCGTAGAACTTTTCGAGGCAGTCCGGGC
Organism: bacterium; assembly: GCA_021372515.1. Classification (NCBI taxonomy): domain Bacteria; species bacterium. Next base: position 22,345 of record JAJFUG010000111.1, on the reverse strand, counting down.
AGACCCCGTGCGAGAACACGGCCTCCGAGTGCTCCGAGACGTACAGCTCCACGTGCTCCCAGTAGCCCTTGTCGTTGCGAACTTTCTTGCAGTGCATGCAGATCGGCAGCAGGCCCTGCAGGCGCTTGATCTCGGACAGGCTCTTTTCCAGGGCCGCGATCATACGCTCTTTTTCCCGCTCGCGCTGTTTCTGCTCGGTGATGTTGCGCAGGATGTACAACCGTCCGGCCGGGCTGGAGTCGCGGTGCTCCAGCGGCGAGCAGCTGATGTCGATCCAGAGTTCCTCAGCGCCGGCCCTTAGGCAGACTTCGCCGCCGCCGGCCCCGCAGCCGGACAGGATGCTGCAGGCCTCCTGCGGCAGAGCTGCGCCCGGCTGGAGCGCCCCAAGGCCCAGGTAGCTCAGTGCCGCCGGGTTGGACAGGATCAGGCGGCCCTCCGTGTCGGTCACCAGCACGCCGCTGCGCAGCATGGAGAACAGCTTGTCGTAGACCACGGGCGGCACTTCGAGCAGGCCCTGACGCAACAGGCTCCAGCCCACAATCAGCGCCATCAGGGCGAAACCGAACAGGGTGTAGTCCACCCCCGGCAATTCGGTCAGCTTGAACATGTAGGCCAGGCTGCCCGCAAAGGGCGGGAGCGAGCCCAGCACGAGCGTGCGGGCCTGACGGCGGAACATGGCGGGGGCGTCCCCGGACCAGTGGATAAGATGGAGCGCCGCCCCGGTGAGCACGATGTAGGTGAAAATGGCCAGGGCCCAGCAGGCCGGGCCGTGCTCGTACAGCGCGCGGCTGCCGTACTGGTCGCTGATCAGGCTGACCGAACTCCAGATCAGGCGGTGTGACTCGTTGGTCAGGGCCAGGACCAGGCAGACCGCGGGGATGGCCCAGAAAGCCGGCAGCCGCCAGCCGCTCAGCCAGTGTCTCCGGTCCGTGTAATCCAGCACGAAATGCAGCCACAGCCCACCCACCGAGCCGATGAACACGTAGCTGAGCTTGGACCACCAGATTTTGGCCGCCAGGGCCATACTGACATATTCAAAGGTGCTGGTGACAGCCCAGCCGGTCACGCCCAGACTCATCAGCAGAAAGAACAGGCTGCCCCGCACCCGTCCGCGCCGACGCACCAGCAGGGCCAGAAACACTATCAGCACCGTCGATACAAGCATCAGTACCGCCAATATGTTTTCCTTGAACATATTCGTGCCCGCCCATCCCGTGAGACTGTTATCCGTCTTCGATCCTACACTTGCAGCCAGCCGAGATAAAGATCGCGCCCTAAGGGAATGATTGTCAAGCTAATAAGGGGGAGGCCCGCGCGAGCCTCCCCCTTATGCCGATACGACATTGCGGTGCACCGGGCGCGCCCGATGCGCGGCCCGGACCCACTCTGGCTTTTTACTTTTCGATCAGACCCTGGGCCACGGCCTTGGCCAGGGCGGCCTGGTCCCAGACGAAGCTCTGGTCCTTGGACAGGTCGACCCAACCGAGCCAGTCATCACCCTTTCCGCCCAGGAGCTTGTCCCAGGCGACCGTGATTTTCTCGCACCAGGGGTTCATGTAATACCCGCGCTCGATGGGGTTCCAGTACAGGTGCTCGTAGGCCCCGTCATGCAGCCCGAATGCCAGCTTGCCCGAGTCCTTGCGCATGAACATGTCCAGCGACCAGACCCCGTCGCCGGCCAGCTTGTCCCCGTGGGTGCCGTCATCGTACAGCAGCACCGGGATGTCGGCATAGTAGCCCTTGGACTCCAGGATGCCCCACTGGTACTGGGGCGCGTAGGTGAAATTCCCCCGCAGGCTGAACGGCGGCTTGAACCCGGGCACAGCGGCGGCCTCCACCTGGATGTGCACCTTGACCAGGTTGCCCAGGAACGCGCTGGCCGGGACGAACTGCGACGGCTGCGGGGCCGGGGACTTGACCGGTTTGATGGCATAGGCCTGGGCCACGGGCTTGTTCAGGGCGTGCTGCTCGGCGTAGGCCGCGGCCTCGTCCTTTTCCAGGGCCTCGGTGATCACGCCGGTCTTGAACGGAGTGAAATCGCGCGGGCTGCCCACACCCTCCAGCAGCACCCGGCGCCAGCGGGTGTAGAACGCGGCCATGCGTTTCTCGCCCGCCTCGAGCACTTTCATCGCCTGCAGCATCTGCGGGGTGTTCGGGTAGCGGCTGAGGTTGACCCCGGCGGCCAGGTCAGAGGCCGGGAGGATGTCAATCGGCTTGCCGTCGATCTCCAGGCTGTACCAGCCTGCAGCCAGGCCCTCCACCTTGAGCAGGTCGCTGTTCAGCTTGTCCGGCCATTCCAGGATGCGCTGGGTCAGCGCGCGGGTGGAGGGATAGGCCGGAGCGGGCAGGCAGGCGGCCTTGCGGGTGAAAGAGAGCCCGCCCGCGGCGGCCTTCACCGCCTCGACCGTGGCCCCCTCCTGCTGCTTGACCGTTCCGGCGGCTGCGTCGATCGTGGTGGCGGCCACCAGGTCACACGCGCCCATGCCCTCGAGGATCACGCAACCCATCTCGAACTCGCCGTCGATGTTGGGGTGCACGCCCTCGGCCGTGAGCACGAAACTGCCGTCCGCCAGCCCGACCTCCCGGTTATGCCGCATGAAAGCCGCGTTCAGGTCCACGTAGCGGCAGCCCTCCAGGCCGGCCAGACGGCCCAGCTCCCAGGAGTAGCGCTGCAAGACCTCGGGGTAGAACAGGGTGCCGAGGGCCTTGGTGTCCTCCACCCGGCCGCTGACCTGCTCCAGGCGCACGCGCAGGTCGTAAGGGGTGGCCGAGATCAGCATGATCTGGGGGTTCGAGTTCTCGTGGAAAATGGCCAGCTCGGTCTTGAGGCTGTCCAGGTAGACGCTCAGGGTCTTGGGGTCGAACGGCTTATACTCGCCGTCGTTCATGCCCAGCATCACGCAGACCTTGGTCGGCTTGCAGAGCTGGATGTCGCGGCGCAGGCGTCCCACGTTCATGGTGCGGTCGCCGCCCCAGCCCAGGTTGAAGAACTTGACGTTCCAGTCGGGGTGGCGTGTCACAACATAATTCTCGATCATCCGCGGATAGATGCCGTAGTCGGTGATGCTGTTGCCCCAGAAACAGACCACGTCCCCGTCCTGGATGAAAAACTCGGCCCGGGCGGTGCAGACTGTGAGGGCGGTCAGAAGAAACAGGGCCAGCCAGGTGTTTCGCATCGGGTGTCTCCTTGCGGTGGTTGAAAGGTGCGGATCAGGGTTGCGTCTTGCCTAAAAGCATAGCGCGGGGAAGGGTCGCCCCCGCGGCGATAAGCCTCATTCAGCGTGCCGGGGCCAGGGCGAGGGCCTTGTCGCAGGCATCGAGGACCATTTGGGACGTGATCTCCCGCATGCAGCGGAAATGCCCCAGCGGGCAGGTCTGGGGGCCGTGGGCCGAGCAGGGGCGGCACTCCAGGCCGCTCACCTGCACCACCAGGCAGCGCTCCGACAGGGGGGCGAATCCCAGCTCGGGCGTGGTGGCGCCGAAAATGGCCACCGTGGGCTTGTCGAAAGCCCAGGCGATATGCATCGGGGCGCTGTCGCCGCAGACGACCAGGTCGGCCTTGCGCACCAGGGCGGCCAGAAGGCGCAGGTCGGTGCGGCCGACCAGGTCGAAGCAGGGCGCTTTGACCCGCTCCAGGACCGAGTCGGCGGCCCCGCGGTCGGCTGGCCCGCCGGCCAGGAGAACGCGCGCCGTGTAGCTTTCGTACAGGCTGTCGATCAGCTCGGCGAAACGCGCGGGCGGCCAGCGCTTGGTGCCCCAGACCGAGCCTGGGGCCACCAGGACCAGCGGGCCCGGCCCTTTGGGCAGGCCCACGCCCAGCATCCCGAACACATGGTTGGCCTCCTCGCCGGTCACGGGCAGGAACGGATGGGTGGAGAGGCCGGAGGGGTTTACCCCCAGCGGGGCCAGAAGCTCCAGGTTTCGGCGTGTCTCGTGGGCGGCGCTGTCACGATGGGCCAGGCGCGTGTAAAGCCAGCGCCCCTGGCTGGCATCGAACCCCACCCGCTCGGGGATGCCGGCCAGGGCCAGAAGCATGGCGCTGCGGAAACTGCGGTGCGGGCAGAGAACGAGGTCGAACTTCTCGGTCCGCAGATGGAGCGCCGCGCGCAGGACCCCGGCCGGCCCGCGGTCGCGCCCGTGTTTCTCGAAAATCAGCAGACGGTCCAGGTAGCTGCTCCCCGAAAGAAGGCGCACCCCGGCGGAGGTGGTGCAGAACCCGATCCAGGCGCCGGGGAAACTTTCGTAGACCGCACGCAGCAGCGGCGTGGTCAGGACTATGTCACCCGGAAAGGCGGTGTTGAAGATCAGAATACGGTCGAAGCTTTCCAGGGCGCGCCTCTCTATGCCGGACCCAAGCCCGGGTCAACGGGGGGTCATGATCGCCACCGGGAGGATCATCTCCTCGGGCGAGATACCGCCGTGCAGGAAACTGCCGAAATAGCGGCTCTGGTATTCCCGCAGCTTGGTCGGGTAGACGAAATAGTAGTCCTCGGTGGCGAACATGTAGTGCACGTTTATCCCGAGGTAGGGCAGCTTGGCCCGCTCGGCATCCCGCACCAGGAATGTCACCGGCTCCTCGCTGCTGATATTGTCGCCGAACTTGTAGCGCAGGTTGGTCGAGGCGTCCCGCTTGGCGAACACGGTGACCGGGCGCGAGCAGTGCACGCTGCCGTGATCGGAGGTGAGCACCACTGTCACCCCCTGACGGGCGGCCTCCTGCAGCACCCCGTAGAGGCTGGAGTGACGGAACCAGCTGAGGATCAGTTCCTTGTAGGCCAGCTCGTTGGGCGCGATCTCCATCAGGATTTCGCTCTCCGAGCGGCCGTGGGTGAGGATGTCGATGAAATTGAACACCAGGGCGGTCACCCCGCGCTGCATCAGGGAGGGAATTTTTTTGACCAGCCGGGACCCGTCCTCCTTGGTGAACACTTTCTCGTAGCGCGGCGGGATACGCGGGTCGAGGCCCAACCTCTCGAGCTGGGCGGTGAGAAGCTCCAGCTCGTACTGGTTCAGGCTGCCCTCGTCATCCGAGCCCACCTGCCAGTACTGGGGGAATTTCTGCACGATCTCAAGCGGGAAATAGCCGCTGAAAATGGCGTTGCGCGCGTAGGGCGTGGCAGTGGGCAGGATCGAGAAATAGTGCTTGAGCTGGATGTCGAACAGCTCGTACACCATGGGGGCTATATGAAACCACTGGTCCAGGCGCAGGCAGTCGACGATGATGAAAATCACCGGACTGCCGGTGCGTGCCGGGGGCACGACAAACTCCTCGACCACGTCCACGCTCAACAGCGGCCGATTGTCGCGCGCCGCCCAAGGCCAATTGAGATAGCTACTGGTGACATAGCCCGAGAAATCGCGCCGCCACTGGTGCTTGAGCTGATCGAGCAAGCCAGCCAGGCCTTTTTCACCGCTTTCGGCCAGACGGCCCTCCCAGGTGATCAACTCGGAGTAGGTCTCGGCCCAGTCACGCCAGGTGAACATGCCGGTGCGGCGCTCCTCCAGCTCGCGGAACCGGGAGACGAAATCCTGTGCCGTGCGCTGGTGGCGGATGCGGCTGCCCTCGAGGAGGCGCTTGCAGACAGAGAGCACCTGGTTGGGGTTGACCGGCTTCACGATATAGTCATCCACCTGCTGGCCGATGGCCAGGTCCATCAGGTCCTCCTCCTCGCTCTTGGTCACCATGACCACCGGCACACCGGGGGCGATCTGGCGGATCTCGCCCAGGGTCTCGATCCCGCGCTTGCCCGGCATCTGCTCATCGAGAAGGATAAGGTCCACATTCACCGCACGCAGCAACTCGAGGGCGTCCTCGCCGTTGGCCGCGGTCTCCACCAGGTAGCCGCGCTGCTGGAGGTAGATTATCTGACTGCGCAGCAGCTCCACCTCGTCATCCACCCACAGTATCTTTTTAGATAAATCGTTTGACATCGAATTTGTCCCGGTTCTAAATTGCAGTTTTAAGGCACGGCTGTACTTTCCGCGCCAGAGTCAGTGTATGCTCTGTTCGACATTAAATCAGCGGCCGATACACTCTCCCGGGTTGTCTTTGTCAGTTAATTTCAAACTTAGAGGCGGCGGGCGGACTTGTCAATGCATCTAACGGGGCGGCAAGGGCCAGTGGAGCGGGTGGAGAGTGTCCTGGTACTGCGGTTCAGCTCGATGGGGGACATAATCCTCACCACTCCGGTGCTGCGGGCCATGCGCGCGCACTGGCCCGGGGCGCGGATTGTCTATGTGACCAAGGCGTGTTTCGCCCCTCTTCTCAAGGGCAACCGGACGGTGGATGAAATTTTTATCCTGGAGGAGCCGGGGAGACGGGAGGAGCTTGAGCGTTTGGCCGAAAGCCTTTCAGTCCGGCACTGGGACATCCTGGCCGACCTGCACCACAGCCTGCGCAGCCGTATCCTGCGCAAAAAAATCCCGGCCCGGAGCAAGGTATTTCTTTCCAAACCCTACCTCAACCGCAGCCTTCTGGTCTACGCCCGTCTGGACCTCTACGGCCCGGAGCCCGCACCGATGCCGTGGCAGTACGCCGCCGCGCTGGCCGGCCTGGGCCTGGAGCTGGACAACGGCCCCTGCGAGCTGCACCCGGATGAAGAAGACTTGTATCTTTTCCGCTCGGCGCTCCCGCCGGGCTGGATGGAGGCGGGCCCGTTCCTGGCCCTGGCCCCGGGGGCGGCCTGGCCGACCAAGCGCTGGCCCGCCGAGCGTTTCGCCGCAGCCGCGGCGGCGCTCTGCGACAGGCACGGCTTTAGCGCCGTGCTCCTGGGCGGCGGGCCGGAGGCTCAGGACTGCGAGCTGGTCCGGGCGAGCCTGGGCCCGGAGCGCTGTGTCAACCTTGCGGGCAGGCTGCCGCTCATGGCCTCGGCCGCGGCGCTCAGCCGCGCGAGGCTCCTCATCTCCAACGACACCGGCCTCATGCACATGGCCACCGCAGTGGGCACGCCGGTGGCGGCTGTTTTCGGGCCGACTACGCGCCATTTCGGCTATTTCCCCTACCGCGCCACCTCACGGGTGGTCGAGATCCCGCTCTGGTGCCGTCCCTGCACCCATAACGGCCGCCAGCGCTGCCCTCTGGGTCATTTCCGCTGCATGCGCGACATCCAGCCGGAAAGGGTGATCGTCGCAGCCGAGGAGCTTCTTATTGGTACTACCCTGAACCCCGGAGCCGGAGCATGACCGTCTCCTCCTCCCTGGCCCTGGCCCTGGCAGTCTTTATTTTCGCTGTCATTCCCGGCCCTGGAGTGTTCGCCACCGTATCACGTGCCCTCAGCTCAGGTTTCAGGCACTCGCTGGCCGTGATCGGGGGGATCATATGCGGGGATATTGTCTATCTTCTGTTCGCCCTGTTCGGTCTTTCGGCCCTGGCCGGGGTGTTGGGGAGACTTTTTTTCCTGGTCAAGCTGCTGGGGGGTGGTTATCTGATCTGGCTGGGAGTGCACCTGTTGCTGAATTCCGGTAAGCTCCTTACTGATAAAAATAACCGCTCCGGAATGTCCGGCGGCTTTTTCCACGGCCTGCTGGTCTCTCTCTCCAATCCTAAAGTAATTCTTTTCTACTGCGGTTTCCTGCCCGCGTTCCTCGATTTCAACGCGCTGGGTGCGTTCGATATCCTCCTGGTGGGCTTTATCGTGCCCGCCGCCCTGGCCTCTGGGCTTTCGCTCTACGCTTTGGCAGCCCGAAGCGCGGGCGCGTTCCTGGTCCGGGGCACTGCCGCAGCCTGGACCAACCGGGTGGCGGGTTCGGTGCTGATCGCGGCCGGGGCCATGATCGCGCTCCGGGACTGAAAGCAGGGGGGGCCGGCGCCGCGCAAGGCGCGGGGCCGGCCGCGCGCGGGATCGGGGAGAGAGCCGGGCGTCGGGAAACCTCCAGGCTCAACTTCAGCCCCTCACTCCGTGCCTCCCCCCGCGCGGCCCGGCCGGGCGCTTTTCGCGCCCCGCCGGCCCCCCGTGCAGTTCGCTTTCCCTTCCTGACGACTCATTTTACGGCCAGGTACGGCCCGGAACCCGGCGCTCCCGCCTCACCCAGGAACCGCACCAGGGCCACCACATCGCCCAACCCGACTTTGCCGTCCCCGTTGAAATCGAGCGCCTGGTCGCTGTCCCCGGACATGACCCGCAGGATCAGGGCCAGTGCATCGGCCATTCCCACGCGGCCGTCGCGGTTTACATCGTGACGGAACCCGGTCTGGCCATCGGTCTGGGGCGAGGAGGGCAGGATTTCCGCCTGGCCGCCGACAAACTGGACACTGCCGCCCAGGTCGCCCTGGCTGTTGAAACGCACCTCCACCGGCTGGCCCGAGGCCGGAGTGATACGGAACACCACTGTCTGCCCGTCGTTCTGAAGAAGCTCCACCGGGGCGGGTGTGGCCTGGCCCTCATCCGCCACCTCCAGCACGTGGAGGAACAGGTCGCGGGTGGCCGCGGCGGGTGGCTCCACCTCAAGGCGCCAAGGCACCTGGGGCGGATTGGATGTGGCGCTGCCGGTGAAATTCTTCCGTCCCGCCGGGTTGTGCGGGTTGCCCCAGTAATCGTAGCCCGCGCCGCCGCGCACCGTGATCGCGGCGTTGGCGGGAAGAAGGGTGCTCAGGAACGCCCGGGAGCGACCGCTCGACAGCACAGCCTGGTCCGTGCGGCAGGGGTCGCTCAACCAGGTGCTGACCTTGGCCCCGCTGTAATGCAGCACGTGGTCCGCCACCTCCACGCTCTCGGCGCCGTCCAGCGTGGGACAGGTGGGAAGGTGGAGGAACCAGGTCTTGGGAAAGTCGGCGCTGGTGGACTCCACCCGGTCGAAGATCACGAAGAACTCATGCTCGCCGCGCAGGTAGAGGAACTGACGGGTAATCTCGTTCAACTTGCTCCGGCTGTAGGCGTCGCGTAGGTCGGCGGCGGCGTAGGTATAGCGCAGGTTGTGGCTGTAGGCGGTGATATGCCCGCGCTCCTGGCGCTGGCCGCCCGTGTCGGTGCGGCCGGTGTAGACCCGCCGGATCAACCCACCGTCGTTCGGGTTGTCCGTCCCGCCGTCCGAGGGTTTTTCGGTGCGGCGGAACTGCTCCTTGGAATCATAGACCGTGACGATGTTGAAGGGCATCGATCCACCGGCGTAGTAGTCGTCGTCGTTGTGCCCGGTTCCTCCGGCCCGCAGCACCAGCCAGCCTTTTTTGGCGATCAGGAAATGGCCCTCGTCGTCCCGCGAGTGCCCGGCATAGAGCGGCCCGGCGCCGAAAAAGGCCCAGGTGGCGTCCGGGTTGTCCCACTGGCTGCGTAGGTAGACATGGCCCGCGCCCTCGAACAGGTGCGACAACTCCCAGCCGGCCTGGCCCGGGGAGACCGGTGTCACGTTCTCATCGTAGGGCACGAAGCGGAAGATGGTGTTGGAGCTGAACCACTCCTCGGGCCAGCGGCCGCGCTGCCAGCTGGAGGCGACCCAGTTGGCCACCGGATCACGGTAGCGCGCCCCCAGGATCGGGGCCACGTTCTTCATGGTGTTCGGCAGGTCGCCCGGGCTGGCGTTGTCGTCGATATAGGCGGTGCGGTTGTTGAACGGGACGGTCAGAAACACGGCCCAGCGGTTGAGGTCCTTGAGAAACGTGGTGGGCTCCCCGAGCTGGAACCAGTCCTGGCCCGTGGCGGTGCGCCAGGCCTCGAAAGCCCAGGGCGTGGTCTGCACGTTGGCATAGATCCCGTGGCCCATGCTCTCGGACCACACACCGCCCATCATGTCGAACAGGGGCATGCAATCCCGCGGGATTTTGGTGTACCAGTCATCCAGGAAACTTTTGCAGTCATCCTCCCGCGCCGTGCCCGCCCCTGACAGGGCCAGAGCCACCAGCAGCTTGGGCGTTATCCCGTCCCGGCAGTTGGGCGTGTTCAAGTGTTCGGGGCCCCAGGTCTGGTTGTACAGCCAGTCGCCGTAAAGAAGGGTGATCGTGGCCGAATTCGTGTAATAGGACAGCCAACTGCCGAGTGCATCGCCGTAGCTCTTGCGCTCCTCTGGGGTGAGGTAGTCGTAGATCCAGTCATAGGCGATCGCGAAGCTGCCGAAATGCCCAGGACCGAGGTTGGAAAACAACAAGCCCTCTCTGAAGTTGTGCTGGGCTTCCCATTTCTGCCAGGTATGTTTTACCGCCCGGGCGTAGACATAGGCGCTGTCGTTGCCCCGCTCGCGCTCGACCAGATAGACCAGGCAGGCGGCTAACATGTCCATCGGACGGTGCCAGACATCGTCCAGATCGTTGAAAGTCTCCTCGGCCACGATCCGGTCGGCCTCGTTCTTGAGCGGGGCGTAGTCCTCGCTCAGCATCCCGCCGGCGTGGGCGCGCCGGGCCAGTTCGGGAAGGCGGGCCTTGTTGACCAGGATACGCGGGTGCTCGACCAGGGTGTAGCCCTGGCCCGCGGCCAGCAGCGGAGTAAAAAGGAGCAGTACAGCGGCAGCCAGAACACGCATCGAAAACCCCCAGGCTGGAGAAAGGTATGTGGAGGAGGTGGATTATGCCCTTTCGGGACAGGCGAGGGGAACCTTCTACAAAAAGGATGCCAGCCGGGGGATGCAGTAATTGTGTTGTCACTTATGCAGTTAGCGCAATACCTGACAACCCTGATTCTCATATTCGATATTCCATTTGCGGAAATGCGAGAATACGCGGAATACGGACTAAAGATAAAAGAGCGCGCCCCCCCTCAAAGGAGAGCGCGCTCCTCGAATTCCGACATCGTTGTGTCCCGGGGGCTCAGTCCGCCGCGTTCCGGATCAGGCGCACGAGTTCCAGGGCGTCGGCCCAGGTGGCGGCCCCGTCGCCGTTCAGGTCGAGGCTGCTGTCCGTGGGATCGCGCAGGGCGCGCAGCATCAGCTCCAGGGCGTCCCTCAGGCTGCGCCGCCCGTCCCCGTCCACATCCCCCTGCAGCGGGAGCACGGTCACGCTGGTGTCTATCCCGGCGGGAAGGTCGGTGTATCCGCCACTGTCGCCCACCCGGATGCGCGCGCTCAGAGTGCCGCTACGGGAGAACAGCACCTCCACCGGCTCGCCCCCCGCTCCGGACAGGCGCACCCCCGTCTCAGCCGTGCCGTCCCCCAGCCGCGCCACCTCGCACATCGACTCCCGGGTGTCATCACAGGCGTCGAACACGTGCAGGAACAGGTCCTCGGCCGAGGAGATGAACGGGGATATCTCCACCCGGCATTCCGGGGCGGGTCCGGTGTCGGAGGTGGGCGGATAGCTGTGCCCGTCGTAGCTGTAGAGGTCGGCGCCGCTGTTGAGCTTGATCACGGCGCGCTCGGGCAGCACGGTGAGCGCGAACAGCCGTCCGCCGCCGTTGTCGATCCTCAACCGCTGGCCGTCCACCTGCGGCACTTTCATCGCCTGGAGCAGGAACGTCTTTTTGTAGCTGGAGCGCGGCGACTTGACCCGGTCGAACACCACGAAACGCCCCGGGCGGATGTACACGATCTGACGGTAGAAATACTCGAGCTTGCCCTTGTCGTAGGCGCGTGAGCAGTCCCCGGCCGTGTAGAGCCAGTCGCCGTGGTCACGGTAGGCCAGCATGTCCGCGATGTCGAACTGGGCCTTGTTCGCGTTCCAGTCCGAGACCTGGGCGGCCAGGCCGTTGTGGTGCTCCCAGGGGTAGTTCTGGCCCCCGTCGTTACCCGTGACCATCCCGGCGCGGATGTCGGCCCGGATACGCTCGGCGCTGTTGTAGACCAGCATCGTGTTGTGGGCGATGGTGCGAAGCTGGTAGTTGACATCGTGGACGCCGCCGAATTCGTAGTAATGGCCGCCATCGCCCAGCAGCTCCTCGCGCCGGGCGATCATGAAATGCCCCACGTCCAGGTGCTGATGGGAGGTGAAACGGTCGCCGCATTTGAAGAAAAAGTGGGTCGCGTCATCGCTCCAGGAGCTGCGGGCGTAGACATAGCCCGGCCCGGAGCTGTAGTGGGAGAGCTTGAAAGTGGCGAGGCTGGCCTTGGGCACGCTGGTGTCGTGCCAGAGGAAATCCTTGTAGGCGTTGGTGCCGCCCGAGGCCCGGGGCGTGGTCTCGTTGAACGTGGCTACCGCCTGGTGCGACGGGTCGTTGCGGTAGCGCGAGGCCAGTATCCGCCGCACGTTGAGCGTCTTGTCCCGGTCGCCGCCGTAAAGCCGTCCGCCGCTGTCGCCCATCGGGATCGGCCGGCGGGAGTGGTAATCGCTTATCCAGGGGTAGGCCTCGAACATGCTGGCCACGGCGCGCTCGCGGAAGAATTTCGGGGCCAGCTCGCAGTAATCTATCCCCTCGCAGTACGTGGCCGCCTCGCAGAACACCATCCACTCGTAGTTCCAGTAGTTGATGTAGTAGCCCTCGGCCCAGCCGCCACCCTCGCCGGCCAGCTCCAGGGCCGGCACGGCCAGGTTGCGGTAGTCGCTCTCCAGCTTGGAAAGTATCGCCGGGGCGCGGGGGTTCTCGTAGTAGGCGGCGTAGCAGGCCAGGCCGTAGCCCCAGTGCTTGTAGCCGTACCAGCCGTTGGCGAACGGGGTGGTCTCCTCGTTCACGTTGCCGTCCACCGTGGCGTTGACATAGGTGTGGAAAGCCTGACGCTCCTGGTCGGTCCAGTAGTCCCAGCACATGTCGTAGATCACCGCGACATTGGCCAGGTCGTGGCCGAAAGTCGTGTGCCCGGTCTGGATCGGGCCGTTGACATACTTGAGCGCCAGCTCCACCGCCCGGCGGCCCAGGGCGCTGTCGGGCTCCACGGCGCAGACCAGGGCCAGGCTGAACATCAGCGCATGGTCATCCACCTCCGGCCAGGCGAGCACGGCTTTCATGCGGGCGTATTCCTCGGGACGCTCGGCGGCCAGGCTGCGCAGCCTCTCGCGCGAACCGAACAGCCGCGGGTGCTCCGTGGGCACGGGGTGACGCCCGCCCGCGGCCTGGGCCGCCATATCCACGGGCAAAGCCGCCAGCCACAGACAGAGTAGGCCGCATAACACCCCGACAAGGTTGCCTTTTCGCATACTCGAATTCTCCCGGAATTGGTTTTGGATCTGAATTAATTGTCCGCGGCGCATCCGGAAAACCGACCAGAGCATATTATTTACACGCGGACGGCCCACTGTCAACAATTCCCGGGTCCGATGCCGGAGGGCCGGGCTAACACAAATCTCGGGCCGGCTTATTAATGCCCTAACAAACTCCGGATAACTTTATCTGACTTATCAACTGCACCGCGATCCCAATTCCTGAAACATCCCCGATCCGACCCCGGGGCAGACAGCTCGCGCGGGGTCCCTTCGGCCAGGTTAATAACTCTCACTATTATCTTACGGATTCGGATTCCAGCCCGGATGATCCGGGCGTGTTTCCATCGGTTGGAATATGCCGTCACGGAGTGCAAAAATGGCTACGCTGAACAGTAATATCGATCTGGCCGAACAGACAGACGCCTCGAAAGTAGACAAGTGGACCCGGATCTGCCAGGTTTTCGACTACGCCTTCCAACCGATCGTCAACATCCACACCGGCTCCTGTTACGGCTACGAGGCCCTGCTGCGCAACTACGAGAAAGCCGGGTTCCAGAGCATACAGGACGTGTTCGACACGGCCTACTACGAGGGGGTTTCGGTACTGCTGGATTTCATGCTGCGCGAGAAAGCGATCCAGAAATTCGCCGGGATCAAATCCTGCGTCAAACAGAAACTCTTTTTCAACATCGACAACCGGACCCTGCTCGACCCCGGCTACACCCAGGTCAACTACACCAGCCTGTTCGACAAGTACCACCTGCCGCTGTACTCGCTGTGCGTGGAGATATCGGAGCGCCACGATTTCGAGACCTTCATCCTGCACGACATCAAGGGCCTCAACACGATCAAGGACATGCTCAAGTTCTTCCGCGAGGGCCACTACAAGATCGCCATCGATGATTTCGGCTCGGGCCTGTCGGGGCTCGAGATGCTTTACCACAGCGAGCCCGACTACATCAAGATCGACCGCTTCTTCATCGGCGACATCGAGAAGGACGCGCGCAAGAAACTGTTCGTCTCCTCCATCCTCAACATGGTGCATATCCTGGGCGTGATCGTGATCGCCGAGGGCGTGGAGAACGAGCACGAGTTCTATGTCTGCAAGGAGATCGGCTGCGACTACATCCAGGGCTATTTCATTCAGCGCCCGCAACTGGACGAGGCCGAGCTGCGCGACAAGTACGATCTTATCGCCGACCTGAACCAGAAAGACCGCCGCTCCAAGCTGACCGACCAGGACATCATCGCCCGGCGCCTGGAGTACATCGAGCCGATCTCGCTTTACAACAGCCAGGACACTATCACGGACATCGATTTCATCTTCGACTCGTTCCGCCGCAACAAGAGCAACTCCTTTTTCCCGCTGGTGGGCAGCACGGGCGAGCCGATCGGGGTGATCCGCGAGATCGACCTGAAGGAGTTCGTCTACTCGCCCTACGGACGGTTCCTGCTCAAGCGCAAGTCCTCCAACAGCCTGCTCGACTTCGTCTCCAGGATGCCGGTCTCGGAGATCAACACGCGGGTGGAGAAAATCCTCGAAATATTCTCGCAGGATGTGCAGTCCGAGGGTATCCTGATCACCAGCGGCGGCCGCTACGTGGGGTTCCTGAGCGCCAGCTCGCTGGTCAAGCTGCTGAACGAGAAGAACATCGCCGAGGCGCGCGACCAGAACCCACTGTCCAAGCTGCCCGGCAACGCGATCATCAACCAGTACATCTCCGAGGCGATGGTCAACTCCGGCGAGAGCTTCGTCTTCGTCTACTACGATTTCGACAATTTCAAGCCGTTCAACGATATCTACGGTTTCCGCCAGGGCGACCGGGCGATCCAGATCTTCTCCGACATCCTGAAAGACAGCGCCAATCAGAAAAAATGCTTCCTCGGCCACGTGGGCGGAGATGATTTCTTCTGCTCGTACCGCGAGAACGAGATCGAGGCGCAGGCCGCGGTCAGCTCGGTCCAGGAGATAATCCAGCGCTTCTCCGAGGACGTGAAAAGCCTGTACAAGCCCCAGGACCGGGAAAACGGCTTCATTATCGCGGTCAGCCGCGAGGGCAAGAAAAAGAAATTTCCGCTCCTGTCGGTCAGCGCCGGGGTGCTGGTCCTGCCCGCCGGGCGTCACTGTTTCCAGCTCGAGGACATGTTCGCCCTGCTGGCCGATCTGAAAAAGCAGGCCAAGAGTTCGGAGGCCAAGATCGTGCAGAAAGTGCTCTGAAAAGCCCTTCTATCGGTCCAGCCTGTTGTCTGATTACGGAACCGGTTGCCTCGCGGCCGGTTCCTTCTTATTTTCACCCCGGATGTCCCCGTTCACAGCCTTTCCCACCCCATCCCGGCAGGTCAAGATGAGCATGCCTCCGCTGCACCGGAATCTCACGGCCGCCCTGGCTTTCTGCCTGGGCCTTTTCACCGCAACCGCAGTCGCCGCTGAATCCGCCGCACCCAGCGTGCGCCTGGCCGAGCGCTACACGCGCGAAACTGTCCAGGCGAGCCTTCTGCCGCGCGAAAGCTGGCGCCCCTACGCGGATATATCCCGGCGCGCGTTCTGGGACAGCCTGTCCGCCCCGGTGCGCGCCGCCCTGGTCGCCTCGGGTGAAAAAGCCCTGGGCGCACCCTGGCCCTCGCTGCCGGCCAAGCTCTACCTGGAGTTCGCCCGCGACGGAAACCGCTCGCACTATGAAGACTTGTATTTCGGCCGCCGCGACCGGGTCAAGGACCTGGTGCTGGCCGAGTGTGTGGAGAACCGGGGGCGTTTCACGGATGAGATAGTCAACGGCCTCTGGCTGATCCTGGAGGAAACGAGCTGGTGCGTGCCGGCCCATATCGGCGCGCAGAAAACCGGCGACGGGCTGCCCGATGAGCGCGAGCCCATCGTGGACCTGTTCGCCGCCGAGACCGGCGCGCTTCTGGCCTGGGTCGACTATCTGGTGGGGCCGCAACTGGAGACGGTCTCACCCCTGGTGCGCGAGCGGATCGGCCGCCAGGTGAAATCGCGTATCCTCGACCCCTGCCTGGAGCGCAACGATTTCTGGTGGATGGGCTGGGGCGAGAGGGAGCGGGTGAACAACTGGAACCCCTGGATCTGCTCCAACTGGATCACCGCGGACCTGGTGCTGGAACAGGACCCCGCCCGCCGGGTCGAGGCGCTCTGGAAAGCCATGCGCGCCCTGGACAATTTCATCAAGACCTACCACGCGGACGGCGGCTGCGACGAGGGCCCCAGCTACTGGGGACGCGCCGGGGCCTCGCTGTTCGATTGCCTCGAGCTGCTGCACTCGGCCACCGGCGGCGCGGTGGACATTTTCTCCGACCCCCTGATCCGCAACATGGGGGCCTACATCTACCGCTCCCACATCCACGATTTCTATTTCATCAATTTCGCGGACGCCCCGGCGCGGGTCTCGTTCCCGTTCGACCTGGTCTACCGCTGGGGCAAGCGGAGCGGCGACCCCAACATGACCGCCCTGGGCGCCTGGGCCGCGAAGCAGAAACCGGAACAGGGGGATATCGATGACGCCAGCCTGGCCCGGGCGTTGCCCGAGCTGGCCAACCTGAAAGAGCTCGCCGCAGCTTCCGGCAGCCAGCCCCTGGTGCGGGATGTCTGGCTGGACGGCATCCAGGTGATGGCGGCCCGGAGCAAGACCGGCAGCGCCGAGGGGTTCTACCTGGCCGCCAAGGGCGGCCACAACGCCGAAAGCCACAACCACAACGATGTGGGCAATTTCATTGTCTACTGCGACGGCCTGCCGGTGCTGGTGGACGCCGGGGTGGGCGAGTACACGGCCAAGACTTTCAGCGACCGGCGCTACGAGATCTGGACCATGCAGTCGTCCTACCACAACCTGCCCACGATCAACGGCGTGATGCAGCAGGAGGGCCGCCAGTACGAGGCCCGGGCGGTCAGCTACAGCCAGTCGGGCGGCGCGGCCGCTTTCTCGCTGGATATCGCCGGGGCCTACCCGGCCGAGGCCGGGGTGAAGTCCTGGAAGCGCAGCCTGCGCCTGGAGCGGGGCAAGGCCGTGCGCCTGAGCGACAGTTTCGTGCTGGAAAAGCGCCGGGGCGAGCTGTTCCTCAGCCTTCTCACCCCCTGCCGGGTGGAGACAGTGAAACCCGGCGAGCTGCGCCTGATCACCCCCGAACGGCTGGGCGCTCCGGTGAGCGTGCGCGTTCTCTACGACAGCGCCCGGCTCAGCCCGGCGGTGGAGCAGATCAAGATCGACGACCCGCGGCTGTTCGGCTCGTGGCAGGGCGACCTCTACCGGATCAAGCTCAGCGCGCCGGAGAGCAGCCCGCCGGCCGATATCTGGGAGCTGAAAATCACCCGCTGAGCGGCCGTACTGCAGCTCGTGTACAAATACCAAGGGGCGGACACCCGCGGGTGTCCGCCCCTCGCATTTTCCGTAGAGAATCGACAATCAGACTGTTTTGCGGGCCAGCTGGGCCACTGTGGTGCTCTTGAGGAACGAGATGTAGCGCTCCCGGACCTCGCACCACATGCCGTCCATAGGGCAGCGGCTGCGGTTGTTGCAGGGCGCGGTCCCCAGGATGCAGTGCTCGAAGCGTCCCAGGTCCTCCAGCGCATCCAGGATATCGAACAGCGTGACCTGTTCCGGCCGCAGTTTCAGGCGGAACCCCCCCATGCGCCCGCGCTGCGATTCCAGCAGGCCCACCCGCACCAGGTTGTGTAATATTTTGGACAGGTATTGGGCTGGAATATCGAGTTCGCGACCCATTTCCTGAACAAGGTGATAGCGGCCGTTATCCTGCGCGCCCAGGAATGACAGGGCTCGCAACGCATACTGACCTGTCTGCGATATCATGACTTTTTTATCCTTATATCTTTATTTTGAACATATCTGAAAATACGCGGGCTGTCAATTGTTCTCTGAAAAAATCAACCTGGTCCGATCAGGTGTCGATAATGATTGAAGCGCTGTCTGTGCGGACCCAGGCAAAGGAGTGATCGAAGATGTATTCTACTAAGAATGGTCTCGGAACTCCAGTTTTTCGTCCCTTGGACAAGGTCCTGGGCTCCGTGACGCCCAGTCCTGAGCGGGTGCTGCTGATCCGCTGCGCCCCGGAGCCGCTGGTGCGTTTCGCCCTGGGGGCCCTGGAGCGCTCTTTCCCGCGCTCGGAGCTGACAGTCCTCTGCCGGCCGGGACAGGAACTGGCGGGCTGTAACTGCCTGGTTTGCCCGGGCGAAGGGTTCCTGCGCCTGGAGGACCTGGACACCCGGTCCCGGCGGGCTATCCGCTCCGATCTGGCGCTGATCCCGTGTTCCACCACCCGACGTCTCTGCTCCTCCTACCACAATGTCAACCGTCTGGCCGCGGCCTCGGGCGCGCGCTGGACAGTCCACCTGCACAGCGATCGCCTGGCCTCGCGGGTCGGACCGCGTTTCCTGGAGCGCCTGGAGCGGGAGGTCCACGCCCCGTTCCTGGCGATCAAGCAGGCAGCCCTGGCCGAGCTGGCCCTCTTCACTGGGGAGGATCTGCCAACCGTGGAGCGCAAGTGCGACCTGGCCGGGCTGCGGGCGGTCAGTCTCTGGCAGGACTCTCCGCCCGCGGATGCCAACTCGGTGCGGCGTTTCTACCAGGAGCACGATTTCTACCTGTACGAGTTGATGAAGACCGAGTACAACGGGGACGAGGCTGAGCTGAACGCCGAGGTGTTGAGTCTTTGCAGTCCAGGGGAGCGAGTGCTGGATTACGGCGGCGGTTGCGGCAGCCTGAGCCTGGAGCTGGCGCGCAAGGGCTGCCGGGTGACCCACCTGGACCTGCCCGGGCCGCTGCTCGATTTCGCGGCCTGGCGTTTCGCCAGCCGGAAACTCCCGGTGCGCATTCATCCGCTGGAGCGGGAGGGTGAGCTGGGCGGGCCCTACGACAAGCTGATCAACATATTCGTTCTGGAACACCTGTTCGACCCGGAAAGCGCCCTGCGCGCGATGCGCCGGGCCGTTGTCCCGGGCGGACAGCTTCTTATCGCTGTGGATTTCGAGGAAAGCGCGGTCAAGACCGCACCGCTGCCGCTTCACCTTTGCCGCCTGAGCCGCACCCGCTACGCCGAACTCACCGCCGAGCTGGGCCTGACCCATCTGGAAAGCCGCGGCGCGCTGGACGTGTTCGAAACGTCTGCCTCTCCCGCGCTCCAGTTCTGAACTCCCCTGACGGCCTGTCCCTCTCCGGTGCATCGTTTTTAACAATGTCACGCCTTTCACCCGATATATTTGCCCTGCCTGAAAATGACGATTTATACATATAAATCTATCTTGACATTGCATTTTCATGGCTTAGATTTATGATGCAAATATCTTGACATACCGGTCCAACCGCCAGCGTGAAAGCCCGGCCATGGGAAAAATTCTGCAAGGACCCTGCGTCTCTGCTTTCTCCTCCTTGTGTTCCACTATAACACGTAAGGCAGTAATGTCATTATTTGCCCCCCGTAGCAGCACTTTCGTCTTTATCGGAAAGGAGTGTCGTATGCGGAAGCCCCTGGCTCTGTGTTTTGCACTCGTGTTCTTTTGCGTCGGAGTCTCCTTCGCAGGGGAAATGCTCTGGCAGATCAAGACCGACAAAGACATAAACTGGCGAAGGCTGACCGACCTGGGCAGCCTGGTCTACGCCACGGATGACGGCCTGTACTGTCTGGACCCCAAGACCGGTGAGAATCTGTGGAAAAAAGAAGACGACACGGTCAAGAAAGTCCAGGAGGGCCAGGTGGAGTTCATCCCAGCCACCCCGCTGATGCTCCTGGACATCAAAAAAGGGAAAGGCAATATCACCGGCACTCTCTGCGCGTTGAACATCGCGGACGGGAGTGTTGTCTGGACCACCGGCGAGCAGAAAGGCATGGGTATCGGGGTATTCCCGAATTACGAGCGCGGCGAAATCCTTTATTTCATGAATGACGAGAAGCTCAAACCGGTCCTCTACGTCTACGACATCACCAACGGCACCTCCAAGGTGTTCAAAGAGCAGTTCGATGAGGACCGTTTCGACGTGTTCGAGGTGCCGGGCTCGGGCATCGTGTTCAAGAAATTCTCGGTGGCCGGCAACCAGCGGCCCGTGTTCGAGGGCGATTACGCCTACCTGGCGTTCCCCAAGCCGATGAAGGTTGACCTCAACACCGGGAACATAGTCTGGAAATGCGCCGACGGCGGGGTGAAAAAGACCCAGCCCAAGGACGGCATGGCCCAGATGATCTCGGACGGCAGCGCGCTCTATGTGCCCAACGAGGACAAGCTCTACGCCATCGACTGCGCCAGCGGAGCGGTCAAGTGGAAGACCCAGGGCCTTCCCAAGTGGGTCGGCCAGATCGTGGAGGACGGCGAGGGGCTGATCCTCAAGGGCGACGACTCCAAGAGCGGCGACGGGTTCGTACTGCGCATTAACCGGGCGGACGGCGCTTTCCTCTGGAAAGACCCCTACAAGTACAAGGACTCCTCCTGCAACATGCTGATCGACGGCGAGCGGATACTGCTGGTGGCGGACGGTAAGCTGCAGAGCGTGGACAAGGCCAGCGGCAAGAAAACCACCGAGCTGAAGCTTAAGGACGCCAAGTTCGTGGAGACGGTCAACAGCCTGGACCTGCGGGACGAGGGTCTGCTGCTTCAGGCCACCCAGGGCGCCTGCCTGCTGGACAAGGACGGCTCCAAGGCGGTCTGGGCCAAAACCCTCGAAGCCCCCGGCTCCTCGGGCTGGATGAAACTGGCCGCGGCAGCGGTTTCGAGCCTCGACTACATGGCCAACGCCTCCGTTGCCATGAACACCTACCGCGGCACCCTGGACAACGCCCGGGCCAACAAAAACATGAACTCCTCTTTCGGCTCGTTCATGGAGGAGATGTCCAAGCGCTTCACCGCCACCGCCTCGGGCGAGCGGTGGATGTTCATCCTGACCAATCTGGATGACGGAGCCGGGCTGGCCGCGCTCAACCTCAAAACCGGCCAGGTGGACGCCGAGGTCCTGCTTAAGGACAAGAAGCCTGACTACCAGATTGACGAGCTGGGAAAGAGGGTGTTCTACTTCAAGGACAAGAACGAGCTGCAGTGCTATAAGTTCTGATGTCCTCTGGAAGTGGACAGAGAGAGACCCGGCCTGCGCGCTGCAGGCCGGGTCTTTTATCTATCGTGGCTGTCCGCGCCCGCCTCTCAGCCCTACAGGCGCTTGACCAGGGCCTTGATCTCCTCGGCCCGGGCCTTGGGCAGCACCAGGGTGCGCTTGCCGGCGCGCACCACGATCAGGTCCCGCACCCCGAGCAGGGCCACGCTCTCGGAGCTGTCCTCGCAGAACACGAGATTGTCCGCGCTGTCCAGGCTCTCCAGGCCGCCTCGGTGGGCGTTGCCCTGGCTGTCCTGTTCCAGGTACTCGGCCAGGGCGAGCCAGCCGCCCACGTCGTTCCACTCGAAACCGGCCGTCACCAGAGCGGCCTGGGCCGCCCCCTCCATCACTCCGAAGTCGATGGAAGTGGCCTTCAGCCCCTCGAACGCCGCGGCCAGGGCCGCCTCGCGCTGCGGGCTGTCCCAGAGCGCCACCGCCGGTTCCAGCCGTTTCAGGTGCTCCGGGAGCTGGCGCGCCAGCTCGTCCAGGATCGCACCCACCCGCCAGACAAACATCCCGCTGTTCCAGAGGTAGCGCCCCGCGGCCAGGTAGGATTCGGCCGTGGCGCGGTCGGGTTTCTCCTTGAAACGGACCAGATCGTAGTGCCGGATGCCGTCCTCCTCCGCGAGCATTTCCCCCCGTTCCAGGTAGCCGTAGCAGGTGGCCGGGTAGGCGGGCGGGATGCCGAAAGTGTAGAGACGGCTCCCCGTGGACGCAGCACTCGCCGCGGAGAGAAGCTCGCGGCGGAACTCGTTGTCCGGGGCGATCAGGTGGTCGGCGGTCAGCACGCACATGACCGGGTCGCCCCAGCGGCTGCGGCAGAGCAGGGCGGCCAGGGCCACCGCGGCGGCGGTGTCGCGGCGGCAGGGCTCGCCGATCACATTCTGGGACGGGACCTGCGGCAACTGCTCACGCACAAGGCCGGTGTAATGCGCCCCGGTGGCCACCAGCACCCGCTCCGGCGGCACCAGACCCGTCAGACGGTCGTAGCTCTGCTGCAACAGGCTCCGCTCGCCGAAAAGGCGCAGGAACTGCTTGGGCCGCGCCTCGGTGCTCAGTGGCCAGAACCGTGTGCCCGCCCCGCCGGCCATGATCACGGCCACCAGTTCCGGCGTCTTTTCAGCCATGTGCAATCCCCGGGTTGAGAGATTTCTCATCTGAATGAATTCACACAGATATGGTAAAACAAAGCCCGCCCCCCGGCAAGACCGTCGCTCGACACCTCCGGCTTACGGCTCACCCTTGCCAG
>JAJFUG010000110.1 GCA_021372515.1 bacterium | reverse complement strand
CTGGCCCGCCGCACCGGCGCGGGCGTACCCAACATGAGCCACCTGATCGACATGCTCTACGTGCGCGGCGAGGTGAGTTCCTATGCCTGGGACAGCCCGGAGATACTGGAAATCTTCGGCGACCCGGATTACATGGTGAACTATTTCCGTCAGTTCGCCCGCACAAGGCCGTTCACCGATGCCGCTGGGGCGGTCGCGCTGATCCACAGTGCCGGGGGAGTGGCGTTCTGGGCCCATCCGCAGCGCGCCGACCCGACTGAGATTCTGCGGCTCAAGGCCGCGGGGCTGGACGGCCTGGAGGTGGTGACCCCCAAGCACGACCAGCCGGTGCGGGATTACCTCAACGCCCTGTGCCAGGAGTTCGGGCTGCTGGCCAGCGGCGGCACGGACTACCACGGACGTCATTTCGACTCCATCGAGAAAGGCCGTCAGATCGGCTTCTGTGGTGTGAGCGAGGAAACCCTCGACCGCATCGAGTCCGCCGCCTGCTCACGACGGGACGCCGCGCTCTGAAAGGAGAGACTTCCGCTTGCCCGCAAACCTCACTCCCCAGTATCTGGAAGCCGAACAAGCCTTCAAGGACGCCACCACCGACGAGGAACGTGTCCGCCGCCTGGAGGAAATGCTCCGCCTGATTCCCAAGCACAAGGGCACGGAGCGCATGCAGGCCGACCTGAAGCACAAGCTCTCCAGGCTGCGCCAGCAGCAGGAGGAGGCGGCCGCGCGGGGCAGGAAATCCTTCTCGTTCAAGGTGCGCAAGGAGGGCGCGGGACAGATCGCCCTGGCCGGCCCGGCCAACATCGGCAAGAGCAGCCTGGTGGCCGCCCTGACCAACGCCACGCCCGAGGTGGCCGACTACCCGTTCACCACGCGCGCGCCCCAGGCCGCGATGATGCAGTTCGAGGATGTCCGTATCCAGCTTGTGGACATGCCGCCCCTGTCCGAGGAGTACGAGGAGCACTGGGTGGTGGACCTGCTCAAGGCCGCGGATGTGGTGCTGCTCTGCCTGGACCTGGCCGGCGACCCGCTGAGCCAGTCGGGCTGGTGTCTGGAGCACATGGCGGCGAAAAAGCTTGTCCCGTTGCGGGGCAGTGAATCCGACCCGCAGGTCCTGGCCCGCCCGATGTTAGCCGCAGGGCTGAGGCTGGATGCGCCGGGAGCTCGGGAGACCCTGGAAATCTTTCGAGAGCTGGATGAGAGCGGCCTGGCGCTGCACCCGCTGAGCGCAGAGACCGGCGAGGGGGTGGACAATTTGCGGCGGGCGCTATTCGACAGCCTGAACGTGATCCGGGTCTACCCAAAGGCCCCGGGCGGCAAACCCGACCTGGCCGAGCCGTTTGTCCTGCCCGCTGGCAGCACGGTGCTCCAGTTCGCCGAGGCCGTGCACCGCGACATCGCCGCCAGTCTCAAGTTCGCCCGTATCTGGAGCAAAGGCAAGTACGAGGGTCAGATGGTGAACCGCGAGGAGCGTCTGGCGGATGGTGATATTCTGGAACTCCATAGTTGAGAACTGATATGCCCGAGCGGCGCAAAGTGATCGGAATCGTGGGCGGGGTGGGCCCCTACGCCGGCCTGGACCTCAACCGCAAGCTGTTCGACAGCGTGCTCACCGACGGCACAGACCAGGACCAGCTTGAGGTGCTCCTGTTCTCGGCGGGGAGCCGTATCCCGGACCGCACCGGGTACCTTCTGAGCCACGGCGCGGAGAACCCGGCCGGGGGGCTGTTCGAGGCCTGCCGGGCCCTGGAGGCCGCGGGGGCGACTGTGGCCGCCATAGCCTGCAACACGGCCCACGCGGCGTCCATCATGGGACCGCTGCGCGAGCGCATGGATCAGGCCGGCCTGCGCCTGGAGCTCGTGGACATGCTTGCCGAGACCGGGCGTTTCATCCGCGGGCGCTACGGCCGCGCCGCCCGGGTGGGCCTTCTGGCCACAGAGGGCACAATCCGCTGCCGGGTCTACGAGCGCCTTCTTGAGGGCCCGGAGGGCCTCGCGGAGCTGCTCCTGCCGGAGGAGGAATTCATTGTCCGGGGGCAGCGGGCGATCTACGACCGCGAGTGGGGGATCAAGGCCCGCTCCAACCCGGTGAGCGAGCGGGCGGTGGAGGAATGCCGCGCCGCGGTGGCGCACCTGGCAGCCAAAGGGGCGGCGGTGATAATCCTGGGTTGCACCGAGTTGCCCCTGGCCCTGCCCGCCGCGCGCCTGGAGGGCGTGGACCTTGTCGACCCGGCCCTTATCACCGCCCGTGCGCTGGTGGCTCGCGTGGCCCCGGAAAAGTTGCGCCCACTCGACTGAGTTTCCGCAACCTGCGCCTTGCTCCTTGCGTTTTCATTGTACGGCCTCTATCTTGAACATGAAATAACTCACCCCTCAGCAGTCAGTTACGTCCACAGAGCCGGAGGTCCGCCGTATGGGAATGGGCCTGGAGGTACGCAAACCGGTGGTGGCCGGACAGTTCTATCCCGCCGATCCCGACCGCCTCCGCAACGAGATCACCGCTTATCTGGACCGGGTGGACCTGGACCGCTCGAACCTGGACATCCTGGCCCTGGTCGCCCCGCACGCCGGCTACATCTATTCCGCGCCGGTGGCGGCTTTCGCCTACAGGCAGGTGCGTGGCCGCGGTTTCGACACAGTGGCGGTCATTTCGCCCAGCCACCGTGAGTCTTTCGGCTACAGCAGCGTGTTCGGCGGCAAGTCGTATCTCACACCGCTGGGCGAGCTGCCAGTGGACCGCGAGGCTGTTGAAATCCTGGAGAAAATGGAGAACGGCCGGGTGCGGGTGGCCGCGGTGGGGCACCTGGGGGGCGAGCACGCCCTGGAGGTGCAGTTGCCGTTCCTGCAGGTGGTGCTGGAGGGGCCGTTCAACATCCTGCCGGTGGTGATGGGCTCGCAGGACCAGGATTCCTGCCAGTGCCTGGCCGGGGCGCTGATGAATGCCCTGGCCGGGCGGCGCGCGCTGGTCGTGGCCAGCACCGACCTGTCCCATTACCACAGCCAGCAGCGGGCCGAGTGCCTGGACAGCTTGGTGGTCGAGCGGATCAACGCGTTCGATCCGGACGGCCTGTTCCTCGACATCCGGGGCAGCCGGGCCGAGGCCTGCGGGGCCGGGCCCCTGATCGCGGCCATGATCGCAGCCCGCGGCCTGGGCGCCGACTCGGGCGAGGATCTGAGCTACGCCACCAGCGGCGAGCGCAGCGGGGACTACAATCACGTGGTGGGCTACACCGCGGGGATATTTTACCGCAAGGCAAGCCCCGAGGCTTGAAGATAAATATGGACAGACGGCGTTTCCTCGTGGCCGGGCCGCTGACTTTGGCCCTGAGCCTGAAATCCAGCCCGGCCGTAGCCGCACAAGGCACAGCGACCGGCCTGCGCGGGCAGGTGGTCACGGTGCGGGACAAGGTTTTCAGCAGCCTTGGCGTGGCCCCGGATGAAAAGACCGCCTCCGCGATGATCGAGCGGGCGATCTGCCATCTGAGCGGCAAGGGCAGCCTAAGGGAGGCCTGGGCCGCGTTCCTGGGAAAGGCGCGGGTGGTGGGGCTCAAGCCCAACTGCCTGGCGGGGCATGGGGTGTGCAGCTCGCCCCAGTTCGTGCACGCCCTGGCCGCGCAACTGGTTGACAACCTGCCAGGCCTGCAGAAAATAGTGATCTGGGAGCGCTCCGACCGCGACCTGACCCACGCCGGGTTCGAGATAGTCCGCAGCGGCAAGGTCCAGTGCCTGGGCAACGACAGCGCGGGCTACAGCCCGGAGCTTATAGTCCAGGGCACGGTGGGCAGCCTTTTTTCACGCACAGTGACCGAGACCTGCGACACGCTGATCAATCTTCCCGTACTCAAGGACCACGGCATCGTGGGCGTTTCGGTGGGGCTGAAAAACCTCTACGGCGCGGTGCACAACCCGAACAAGTACCACCCCAACCGTGGCGACCCGTTCGTGGCCGACCTCAACTGCGCGCCGCCCCTGCGCGGCAAGACCGTGCTCACGATTTGCGAGGCGTTCACCGCGCAGTACGAGGGCGGCCCGGCCTACCGTCCCCAGTGGAGCTGGCCCGCCGGGCTGATACTTGCCGCGGCCGACCCGGTGGCCCTGGACCGGGTGGGTTGGCGCATGGTGGAGGAGCGGCGCAAGGCCGCCAGGATGATGAGCCTGGCCCAGGCCGGACGCGAGCCCAGCTACATTATCACCGCCGGGGACAGCAGCCATAACCTGGGCGAAAGCGACCTGTCCAGTATCCGCGAGAGCGTGCTGGATTGAGGCCGGT
The DNA here is from genome assembly GCA_021372515.1 of bacterium. Classification (NCBI taxonomy): domain Bacteria; species bacterium. The sequence continues at coordinate 33,431 of JAJFUG010000110.1, read as the reverse complement.
TCGATGTCTTGCGCGGTGCGGCCGCCAAGTCTGACATTCCGGAACCGGCCGATACACGTAGGGGCGGCCCCCCGTGGCCGTCCGGACAGAACGGGGCAGGCACAGGGGCCTGCCCCTACGGGAAAAACGGCATAGACGGGCCTTAACTGAGTCATCGCCGTGATGGATTGAAGAGGGTATTCTGAATTATTCGAGATAAAGAATGGAGGGCTGCGCTGTGCGGCTCGACCGTCGTGATTTCCTACGTTCCTGCGGCGGCTGCCTGGCCGCCGTGGCCGCCTCGGGGCTGGCCGCTCCGGCCCGGGCGCAAGCACGCCTGTCCGGGGCCGATATCCCGGACCACGAGGCCATGTTCTGGGACCCGGCCGAAAGCCAGCGCGTGCAGTGCCAGCTCTGCCCGCGCAAGTGCCGGGTGGATGACCTGGAGCGCGGCTATTGCGGAGTGCGCGAGAACAAGGGCGGCAAGTATGTCACCCGGGTCTGGGGCGCAGCCTGCGCGGTGAACGTGGACCCCATCGAAAAAAAGCCGTTCTTCCATTTCCTGCCCGGCTCAAACGCCTTTTCCCTGGCCACGGCCGGATGCAACGTGGACTGCGCGTTCTGCCAGAACTGGGAGATCAGCCAGACCCGCCCCGAGCAGGTGGATGTCTACAGTCTGCCGCCGCGCGATGCCGCAGCCTCGGCCGCGCAAAGCCGGGCGCGCACTGTGGCTTTCACCTACAGCGAGCCGGTGGTGTTCTACGAGTACATGTACGACACCGCCCTGGCTGCCCGCGAGAAAGGCCTGCGGGCGGTGATGGTCTCGAACGGCTACATCCAGGAGAAGCCGCTCGTGCAGCTTTGCGGCGCGCTGGATGCGATCAAGGTGGACCTCAAATCGTTCCGCGAGAAATACTATAAGGAAGTCTGCTCGGGTGAGCTGGCCCCGGTGCTCGACTCGCTCAAGCTGATCCACGCGCAGGGAAAATGGCTGGAGATAGTCTATCTGATGGTGCCCACGCTGAACGACGGCGAGGCTGAGATCGCCGAGCTGTGCGACTGGGTCGCCCGGGAGCTGGGGCCGGATGTGCCGCTGCATTTCACCCGTTTCCACCCGATGTACCGTCTGACCCGCCTGCCCTCCACTCCGGTGGCCTCGCTGGAGCGCGCCCTGGAGCTGGGGCGCAAGGCCGGGCTGCACTTCGTCTACCTGGGCAACGTGCCCGGCCACCCCTCGGAATCCACCCGCTGCCCCTCCTGCGGCGCGGTTGTGGTGCGCCGGGTGGGCTACACGGTGTTGGAGGTGGCGCTCAAGAGCGGTTCCTGTAAGGCTTGCGGTAAACCTGTTGCCGGAGTCTGGACATGAAAAAGATGTTTCTTTGGTGCACGCTCACACTGTGGCTGGGGGCCGCGGCCTGCTCCGCCGCCCCGCCTTCCGCCCAGGGGGAGGTCCGTCCCCCGGCGGTGACGGGCGCGTTCTACCCGGCTGATTCCTCCGAGCTGGCCGGCATGCTGGAGCAGCTCCTGGCTCACTCGCGGCCCGCCATGCCGCGGGTGCGCCCCCTGGCCGTTGTCTGCCCGCACGCCGGGTATGTCTACTCCGGCCTGGTGGCCGCCGCCGCCTACCGTCAGCTTGAGGGCTTCGACTACGCCACGGTGATTGTGGTCTCACCCTCGCACCAGGAGTATTTCGAGTTCAGCTCGGTGCTCTGCCGGGGAGCCTACAGCACTCCGCTGGGGGTGGCGCCGATAGACACCGCCCTGGCCGACCGTCTGGTCGCAGCGGGTGCGCCCTCGGTGCACTGCGGCCGTGAGGGCCACTACAACTCCGGCCGGATGGGCGAGCACTCCCTGGAGGTGCAGCTTCCTTTCCTGCAGACCGTGCTGGGCAAGTTCCGTCTGGTCCCGGTGGTCATGGGCTCGCAGCGTCCCGAGCATTGCAAGGCCCTGGGGGCGGCCCTGGCCAAGGCAGTCGGTAACCGCAAGGACGTGCTCCTGGTGGCGAGTAGTGATTTGTCCCATTTCCACACCGATCAGCAGGCCCGGAGCATCGACAGCCGCACCGCGGACTGCGTGGAGCGGTTCGACCCGGAGGGTCTTCTGCGCGAGCTGGCCGCGGGCGAGGCCGAGGCCTGCGGCGGCGGGCCGATAGCCGCGGTGATGCAGGCCGCCCGCGCCCTGGGGGCCGACCGCTCCCAGGTGCTGACCAGCGCCAATTCCGGGGACGCCACCGGTGACCGCGACCGCGTAGTGGGCTACCTTGCCGCAAGGCTGTACAGTCAGGACGACACACTGGCCGCTCAGACCGAGAAAACTAAAACCTCCGGGGAAAAAATGGGCCTCGACGACAAAGAGAAAAAATACCTGCTCAATCTGGCGCATCAAACTGTCCGGTACTGCGTGGCCGGGGGGCAAAAGCCGGATTGCCAGGCAATTACGCCGGTCCTGGGCGAGAAACGGGGGGCGTTTGTCACCCTGAAAAAGCACGGTGAGCTGCGCGGCTGCATCGGCTATATTATCGCGGTCAAGCCGCTGGTGGAGACTGTGCGCGAGATGGCCGAGGCGGCAGCCCTGCACGACCCGCGTTTCTCGGCTGTGACCAAGGACGAGCTGCCGGAGCTGGACTACGAAATCTCCGTCCTCAGCCCGATCCGTCCCCTGACCGACCCGAACGAGGTGCAGGTGGGGCGGGACGGCCTGATTGTGCGGCGCGGGGGCTATCAGGGGCTGCTCCTGCCGCAGGTGCCGGTCGAGTTCGGCTGGGACCGCGCCACTTTCCTGGCCCAGACCTGCCGCAAGGCTGGCCTGCCGCCGGATGCCTGGAAGCAGGAGGGGACCAAGCTGGAGATTTTCAGCGCGGAGGTGTTCGGCGACTCCGATTTCCCGGAGAAACAGTGACTCATATGGTACCACTTTGCAGCAAAAAAGGCGTTCGGTTAACAAAAAAAATCTATGAACGGAGGGCCTGAATCGCCGCGGAGCCAGAGCTGGCAGGCGCGCCAGCGTGATGACCGGAAAACAATCCTGATCTGGTATGTAATTTGCTATCAACAGGATAGAAAACGTTTCCGTCGTTAACGCTGGCAAAGGGAGGCCCCCGTGAGAATACTGAGAAGTCTGGCTCTCCTGGCTGTGGCTCTGTTTTTGGGCCTTTCGGCGGTGCAGGCCAAAGCCGCACAGAACCAGGAAAATTCGGCCCAGGGCTACAGCATCCGGGCCAACGGCGACAAGATAGACCTAATGTTTCCAGACGGCTCGGTGTTGCACACCCCGCGCAACGCCGACCTGAAGACTCTCGACGGCGTGAGCGCCGAGGGCGGCGGCATGGCCCAGCAGATGCTGGACCAGGCCTACGCCGACCTGGGCCTCAGCAGCAGCGGCGCCCAGTTGCCCAAGGCGTTCGGGCTGGCGCAGAACTCGCCGAACCCGTTCAATCCCTCCACCACGATCAGCTACAATATCCCGGAGAGTTCGCCCCAGGTGATGGTGGAGCTAAGCGTGTACAACCTGCGCGGGCAGGTGGTGCGCACCTTGGTGCGCGAGACCAAGGGTCCGGGCCAGTACAGCGTGAACTGGGACGGCACGGATGAGGGCGGGCGGCGCGTTTCGAGCGGTGTGTATTTCTACCGTATCCAGGCCGGCGAGTACCGCGCCACGCGCAAGATGGTGGTTTTGAAGTAGAGGTGGGTGGAAGAACAACGGTAAGGCATAGTGCGTAAGAGAAGGGGCACGGAATTTCCGTGCCCCTTTTACATTGCGTTTTACGACCGGGAATGTTAACCCGCCGTTCACCTGCTGTGAACGCTCCCTTAGCAAAACGTTCAGATTCAGCCGCGGCGCGCCGTGTCTCTGTGAATGACAGACGGAACCCCAACCCGTCTCAGGAGCACCAGGGCCGCTGACGGTCGAGGTTGCCCGCCAGAAGGTCGCGCACAGCCACGATATCCTCTTTCACCTGGAAATCGAACATCCCCACGTTGATGAAATCGGCCCCCTGGCTGAAAGCCATCTTGAACCCGTCCTGCGGCAGCACCGCGCCCGCGCCCAGCACCTTGAACGCGATCCAGGGCTTGTCGATCTCGCGGAAGAAAGCCGCCACCTCGGCCGGCGGCTGGGTCTCGTAGCCTGCGGTGTTGATGGTCTTGAAATAGAAATCCGGGTTGAGGCCGTGCTTTTCGGCGGCGGCGGTCACGGCCAGCATGTGCGAGCCGATCCCGGCTACCAGGCCGTTTTTCTTCATGAATTCGAGCACCTTGCCCAGCTCATCCACATGCCCGCCGGTGACAAATGTGTCGCCTACCCCGCCCTGTGGGAAAGCCGCCACCGCGCCGTGGTCGATGGCGTACTGCACGTTCTCGTAGAGGTTGTCCAGCTTGGGGTAGGTCTGGGCGATCCACTGTATCCTGCCGCCGCGCTCCTTGCGGTAACGCTCGAGCACCGAGCCGATCTGCTCGTCGCAGCGCAGCACCGCGGCGTTGATCCCGTTCTCCTCGGCGACCTGCAGCGTGTCCATGATCTTTTCGGGGGTGAAATAGTTCTTGAGCAGTCCCGAGACATAGACCAGGTCGCGGCTGTGGGCGAACCCACTGAACAGGTTCCCTCCACAGAGCAGACGCGAGATTTCCAGCTTGCCCAGACGGCCTTTCTGCAGGCCGGTCACCCTTGGGCTGTCCGCGGCCGGCGCGGCGGCCTGGGCCGCCTGCAGGGCCGTGTGCTCCAGGCTCAGCCCTGCGGCGGCCAGCGAGGCCCCGCTGAAAGCGAGCGATTGGCGGACGAAACTCCGACGGCTGACACTGCTGCGCATGGTGGCCTCCGGTGGTCGGCGTTCGGGACAGGATGAGGCGGAAGTTCTCGACAGAAATAGCCGGGCGGGGAGGACACCTGACTGAAAACGGCAGGGCTGCCGCACGGCAGTCATTTATTTCAGGCTTGGTGCTTGTTTAACGCAAGAAAGGCAAACGAGTTGCAAAGTGCGGGCTGTCAGTCTGAAATCCGGTCGCTCTCGTTGTCACTGTCGCCGGCCAGACGGTAGGCGGGCTCGCCGCGGTCGCTGCGCGCGGCCAGCATCTCGCCGATCAGGCCTGTGGAGATGAGCTGGATTCCGCTCAGCATCAGGAACACGGCGAACAGCAGCAGCGGCACCCGTCCCCCGATGTTGTGGTTGAGCAGCCAGTACCAGACAAAGTAGCAGCCGATCCCGAACCCGGCCGCGCAGAAAATGGAGCCAAGGGTGCCGAAAAAGTGCAGCGGCCGCCGGGTGTAGCGGTTCAGGAACACCACGGTCATCAGGTCCAGGTAGCCCTTGACCAGGCGGCTGGAGCCGAACTTGCTCACCCCGTGGCGGCGGGCGTGATGCCGCACCGGGATCTCGGTGACGCGCCAGCCCTGGAAATGCGCCAGGGCGGGAAGGTAGCGGTGCAGCTCGCCGTAAACCCTCAGCGAGCGGACCACCTCGGCGCGGTAGAGCTTGAACCCGCAGTTGAAATCGTGCAGGCGCAGGCCGCTAACCAGCGAGGTCACGCGGTTGAACAGCTTGGAGGGCAGGGTCTTGCTCAGGGGGTCGTGGCGCTTGGCTTTCCAGCCCGAGACCAGGTCAAAGCCCTCCTCCAGCTTGGCGATGAAAGCGGGGATCTCATCCGGGTCATCCTGCAGGTCGGCGTCCATGGTGAACACCAGATCCCCGCGCACGCGCGAGAACCCGGCCTCCAGGGCCGCGCTCTTGCCGAAATTGCGGCGGAACCGCACCAGACGCACCCGGCGGTCGGCACGGCTTAACTTTTCGAGTATAGCCACCGAGCCGTCCGTGCTCCCGTCATCCACGAACAGAATCTCGAACGAGCGTCCCGTGGCCTCCAGCACCGCACTCAGGCGCGCGTGCAGCTCCGCCAGCGACCCGGACTCGTTGTAGACCGGCACGAGCACCGAGACATCCACGCCGCCCGCGGCTGTGGGCTGCGATTCCATTACAGTCCGCTCCGGTCGAGGTAGATACGCTGCAACAGGCCCACCGCCAGATAGCAGGTCATCAGGAACGAGCCGCCGTAGCTGAACAGCGGCAGCGGCAGGCCGGTAATGGGCATCAGGCCTACGGTCATGCCCACGTTGATTATGATGTGGCCGAACAGGAAACTGGCGATCCCGAAAGCCGCCATGCTGGCGTAGCTGCTGCCGGCTATCCGGGCCAGCTCGACAATACGGTACACGAGCAGGAAAAAAAGCGCAAGAATTATGGCCACGCCGATAAATCCGAATTCCTCTCCCACCAGCGGGAAGATGAAATCCGTGTGCTGGGCCGGCAGGAAGGCCAGGTTTTTCTGGGTCCCTTCCAGGTAGCCCTTGCCCAGAAGTCCGCCCGAGCCGATAGAGACCTTGCTCTGGATGATCTGCCAGCCTGTGCCCTGGGGGTCGCGCTCGGGCTGGAAAAACACCAGGATACGGTTCTGCTGGTAGGGCTTGAGGCTGTTCCAGAGCGGCGAGGTGAGGATGCCGGTGGCCAGGTTGGCGGTCAGGATTATCAGCGCGTCCATCAGGAATATCCGGTTGTAGAACACCAAGGCCACCAGAATGACGAAGAACACACCCCAGAGCGGCAGGGTCATCTGGCCCAGCAGGCTGACCAGGGCGAGGAAGAAACTGATCACCGGGCTGAGCAGAAGGAACAGGTAGATCGGTCGCAGGCCTGCCCAGTAGAGCATGCCGAAATAGATGAAGAAAAACACGATGGCAGTGCCCAGGTCGGGCTGCAGCAGGGTGAGCACCCCGGGGATGCCCATGATTATCATCGGCACGATAAGGTCCTTCAGGCCCTCGATCTTTTTCTTCCGGTTGGCGAAATAAGCGGCCAGGGCCAGGATCACGCTCATCTTGGCCATTTCCGAGGGCTGTATCTTGATCGTGGTGCCGGGGATGTCGATCCAGCGCTCCACACCGCTGGCCGTGAGCAGGAGAATGACCAGCCCGATGTTGACCAGGGCGTAGATCGGGTAGGAGAGCGACTCCACGGTGCGCAGGTTCACCGTGCTGGTTATAAGCAGCACCACTATCGAGGCCACCAGCCAGAGCAGCTGGCGACGGTGGTGCAGCACACCGGAAAGGCGGGTGGTCTGGATCTGGTCGGCGCTGTAGATCATCGCTATCCCGGAGAGGGTCAGGGCCAGCACCAGGCTCAGCAGAAACCAGTCGTATTTCTTAAGCCAGTCCATTCATCGCGTTCCTGTGTTGAGGCTGTCCGTGACAGTGGCGGCGGCGGGCGCAGCCACTGTTTCGGGGGCGGCGGACGGTTTGTCCGGCCCGGAGGCCGCGGCCGGCGTTTCGGGCGCGGTGGACGTCGCCGGTGCGGTTGCGGCCAGGGCTTTCGGGTTGTCCATTTCCTTGAGCCGGATGTACTCCAGCACCAGGTCGCGCACCAGCCGGGCCGCCGCCGAGCCGTGCCCGCCGAACTCGATCACTATGGAGACCACTATTTCCGGGGCCTCCATCGGGTAGATGCCCACGAACAGGCTGTGGGCCTCGCCGTGCGGGTTCTGCGCCGTGCCGGTCTTGCCGCCCATGTGCAGCTCGTGGCCCCAGAGACGGCTGCCGCGGGCGGTGCCCCGGCTCTCGTCGTTGATCACCCCGGAGAGCGGATCCATCAGCATCCGGATGTTCTCGCGCTGGAACATCAGGTCGGGCAGACGGAACTGCTGGATGTCACCCCGCACCAGGTGCGGACGGTAGCGCCTGCCCCCGGTGGCGACAGCCGCGTAGAGCGAAGCTATCTCCAGCGGAGTCATCGATATCTCGCCCTGGCCGATCGAGAGGTTCAGCACGTTGCCCGGCCCCCAGTTGCCCTTGCCGTGGGTGCGGTTGTACCAGCTCTCGTCCGGGATCAGCCCGTGCTCCTCGTTGGGCAGGTCGATGCCGGTCTTGTCGAAGATGCCGCTCTGACGTCCTATCTCGCAGAACTTGTCCAGACCGATCTTGATGCCGAGCTGGTAGAAAAAGGTGTCGCAGGACAGGACGATGGCCGAAAAGATGTTCACCCGTCCGTGCCCCCTCGGCTCCCAGCACTTGAAAAAGCGCCGCCCATACTGCAGTCCGCCCCGGCAAACCGCCTCCAGGCCGGAGTAATCCGGATGGATGTAGCCCAGCTCCGCCCCGACCATGGCGGTGAACACCTTGAAAGTCGAGCCGGGGGGGTAGACCCCCTGGATCGTGCGGTTGAGGAACGGCTTGTTCGGGTGGAACAAAAGCTGCCGCAGCTCGCGGCCCGAGATGCCGGCCGAGAGGTTGTTCGGGTCGAACGAGGGCCGGCTGACCATGGCCAGTATCTCGCCGCTGTTAGGGTCCATCGCCACCATCGCCCCGATCGCCACCGTGTCCATGATCGAGGCCATGGCCTGCTGCAGACGGCTGTCGATGGTCAGTTGCAGGTCCCGGCCCGGCTCGGGCAAAAGCGGCGGGCGGTCCTGGAACGGACCCAGCTCGCGCCCGCGGGCGTCAACCTCCACGAACTTGATCCCCTGGCGGCCGTGCAGCGCCGGCTCGTACTGGGCCTCGATCCCGCTGCGGCCGATCAGGCTGCCCATGCTGTAGTCCTTGTAGCGATCCTGCTCCATCTCGCGGTCGTTGATCTCGCCCACGTAGCCCAGGACATGGGCCACGGCCTCACCCAGCACATAGTGGCGTTTCATGTCCGAGCGCAGGTGGATATTGGGCAGTTCGTTGCGGTGCTCCTCCACCACGGCCAGGGTTTTCTGGTCGATATTCCCCGAAACCTTGAGCGGCGTGTTGCGGTGACGGCTGAAATCCTCGGCCAACTGGTCCTGCTGCTCCGGGTCGAGGTCCAGCAGCGGGGCCAGACGGTGCAGCAGGATCGTCATCGAATCCACCGGCAAGGGGTAGATTTCCAGCGAGTAGGAGGGGATGTTCTCGGCCAGCACCGCGCCGTTGCGGTCAAGGATCAGCCCGCGCGGCGGCGGTAGCTCGATCCGGCGCAGGCGGTTCTCCTCGGAGTGCAGCTGGTACTCGCTGGTGTGCAGCACCTGGTAACGGAAAAACACCGAGATGAGCAGCAGGAACGGCAGCACGAAGAAAATCTGCGCCACCTGGGCTTTCCTCAGCCGGTCGGAAACACTCTCATCCTGAAGGCTCCGGATTGACATCTTTACTGGCCCGCCTCCGCCGCAGCTAACCGTCTCTATCTCTCTGCGCGCTTGAATTACGATCTGAAGTTCAGGATGTGATAGAGCAGAAGCCCGAGAACACAGGTGTACAGGGCGTTGAGCGACGTGTTGACAAACAGCTGGGTCCAGAAACTGCCGCTCTGCCGGGAAAGGTAGATGGAATAGAAAATCAGGTCGTGGATGAATTTAGAGGCAAAAATGATGCTGAACTGCACCAGGATATTGTTGCCGTAAAAAGCCTGGCGGCTTTTGCCGATCACGAACCCGATCACGGTCTTGCTCAGGGCGTGCAGCCCGAAGAACGAATAGCTGAACGAGTCCTGCACCAGGCCGCAGAGAAAGCCCGAGAGACTGCCCGCCTCCGCGCCCCAGCGCAGGGCGGCGAAAACCACCAGCACCAGGAACAGGTCCGGGTACACTTTCCCCTTGGCCAGGTACTGGTAGAACAGGAGGTGGATGAAAAACAGCAGCACCAGAAAAACTATGAACCTGAACCGGGACATCATTGGCCGTTCCAGAGGTTGGTGAGTGAGTCGGCGGACTCGAACATCAAGTCCCCCTCGGGGGAGACGAAATTACGGTCGACCAGCACCAGCACCTCGGAGACACGGTCGAGGTTGACCACCGGCTCCAACTCGGCGCGCATCTGGATGCCGCGCTCCTCCTCGCGCTTGAGCTCGGTCACGTGTCCCACCGGGATGCCCTTGGGAAAAATGCCGCCCATGCCGGAGCTGACAATCAGGTCTCCGGTTTCCAGGCTGGAACGGATCGGGATGTTGTAGAGCGACAGTGACCCTCCCGGGCCGGCCCCGGCGATCATCCGCTCCTCCTTGCCCGAGGGCTTCACGCTGACCCGGAAATCCGGGTGTGTGAAAAGCTGCACCACACTCCAGCGTTTGTCCACCTCGATGGTCTTGCCCACCAGGCCCTCGGGCACCAGCACCGGCAGGTTGACCGTGAGCCCGTGGTCGGCGCCCTTGTCGATCACGAAGATGTTGGCTTTCTCGCCCAGGCCGCCGCTCACCACCCGGCAGGCCACGAACTCGACCGGGGCGCGCTGGATAAAACCGAGCAGGCTTTCCAGGCGCTCGTTCTGTCGCTTGACCTCCTCCAGACGGTAGACCTCCAGGGCCAGAAGGAAACTGCTCTTGCGCAGGGACTCGTTCTCCCGTTTCAGGTGCATGTAGTAGTCCACCTGGGCCGCGCCCATCTGGAACGGAGTGAGAACGGAACGGTTGATCTTTCTGGCCATCTGGAAGCGCTCGCGGCTGGGCATGGACAAAGCCGCCAGCGAAAGCAGGACGAGCAGGAGGAAAAGGAGGTTTTGCCTGTATTCCCAGAGGAACTGGAAGAACTTGAACATGCCGGCCGATTTGTCTTGATAAGGGTAAACGCCCCGCGCGCGTTGTGCACAACCCGGGTACGAGAAAACCAGGTTTTATCAGGCTCCCCGCCGGCGAAGGTCTGCCTGTGGCCGGAAAGGGGAGCGGCAGCTCCGGAAACTGGTGCGCACCGGAGTGAGGAACACCTTACCCCGGTGCGCACCAGCCACTTTGTCCGGACAGCCGTTGGGCCGGTCTTACTTGCTCTGGGTCAGGACGTTCCAGTATTTCCTGGGGTCCTCGAGGATCCGCCCCGTCCCCCGAACCACGCACGTCAGCGGTTCCTCATCCACGTTGATCGGCAGATTGGTCTCCTCGCGCAGGAGCTGGTCCAGCCCCTTGAGCAGCGAGCCGCCGCCGGTCATCACGATACCCCGGTCCACGATGTCGCTGGCCAGCTCCGGTGGGGTGCGCTCCAGGGCCAGGCGCACCGCCTCCACGATCTGCATGATCGGTTCCTGCAGCGATTCGCGCACCTCACTGGAGTGGATCTTCACGGTCTTGGGGATACCCGAGACAATGTCCCGCCCCTTGACCTCCATCTCCTTTTCCTCGCCCAGAGGATAGGCGCTGCCGATCGTCATCTTGATCAGCTCCGCGGTCTGGTCGCCGATCAGGATGTTGTAGTTCTTCTTCAGGAACTGCACGATGGCCTCATCCAACTCATCGCCGCCCACGCGGATCGAGGTGTTGCTCACGATGCCGCTCAGGGCGATAACCGCGATCTCGGTGGTGCCGCCGCCGATGTCGATGATCATGTTGCCCGAGGGGGTCTCCACCGGCAGGCCCACCCCGATCGCCGCGGCCATCGGCTCGGCCACCAGGTAGACCTCCTTGGCCCCCGCGCTCTCGGCGCTGTCACGCACCGCGCGGCGCTCCACCTCGGTGATCCCGGAGGGCACGCAGATGATCACCCGGGGCTTGACCGGGAAAAAGCGGCTCTTCAGGACCGCCTTGATGAAATAGCGCAACATCTCCTCGGTGACTTCGAAATCCGCAATGACTCCGTCTTTGAGGGGACGGATGGCAGTGATGCTGGCAGGAGTGCGCCCCAGCATGGCCTTGGCTTCCATCCCCACCGCCTTGACTTTCCCGGTATTGCGGTCAATCGCCACCACGGAGGGCTCATTGAGCACGATGCCCTTGCCCCGGATATAGACCAGCGTGTTGGCCGTGCCCAGGTCTATGGCGATCTCGTTGTTCCAGAAATTCCCCCGCGAAGTGATACCGCCTCCTTTGCGTAAGTCTCCGTGTCGTGTCAGCCACTGACAGCGAAAATTGTATATCCGGGCCCTGGAGCCGCTCTCACCCCGTCACTGCAGCGCAATCGACTGAACGGAGCGGACGGCACCCCCCGGAAAATAGGCTTTTCGGTTTGGGCATCCCGCGATCTGGACGGCGGTTTCACGTTCCACGGGCAGGCTTTTCCAGCCGGCCGGCTCTCGCCTGGAGGCCCTCTTAAACCACTGAGTTACATAATCTTTGAAACTACAAAGCAACACAACGGAAAGCAAGATTTTTTTCTTGTCTTTCCGCTGTTTCCGGCTCTGCCGGAAAAGTCCTTTCAATCAGGGCAGAAAGGACTGCTGCTCGCCGCCGCCACCGGGGTCGGAGGAGGCTTTACGGTGCCGGTGCGGCGCGGGTGCGGGCGGCGTCTCCGGCTTGTCGTTTTCCTGCTCGCCCGGCGCGGACCCGGCCTTGAAGAACCGCCGGTCGAGCAGGCGGATCGGCTCGGTCCAGTCGCCCGGCTCCTCCTGGCCGCGACGCCAGACCCGCAGCACGCCGCTCATCTTGGCGTCCAGGTCATCCGCGAAATGCACAAGCAACGCCTCCAGGGTCTGGGGCAGCACCGGGCTGCCGTATTCGAGCTGCCCGTGGTGGCTCAGGATGATGTGCTTGAGCAGCCAGCCGGTCTGCTCCGGCACCCCGCCCACTTTCTGCAGCCAACTGTCCAGCATCTCCACTCCGATCACCAGGTGGCCCAGAAGGCGGCCGCGGGTGGAGGTCTCGAAGAAATTCTCCACCTCGTATTCCACGATCTTGCCGATGTCGTGCAGAAGCACGCCCGCGCTTACGATGTCGGGGTCCGCCTCCGGGTAGAGGACGGCGGCATTCACCGCGTGACGGTGCACGTTGAGGGTGTGCTCCAGAAGGCCCCCCAGCCAGGGCTGGTGCCAGCGTTTGGCCGCCGGCGCGGTGGAGTAGGCTTTGCGCAGCTCGGGGTCGTTGAACATCGTCTCCAATAAACGGCGCAGCTCCGGGTTGTGAATTCCGCGGACAATCGTGTCCAGCTCCCCGAGCATCTCGTTCACATCCCGCTCCGTGGAGGGCAGAAGGCGGCTCAGGTCCCAGGTGCCCGGCGCCGGGCGGCCCAGCATGCGAACCGCTATCTGCGGACGGTCGTTGTAGGCGTCCATCCGTCCCTGCACACGCAGCACGGTGCCGGGTGCGATGCGGGTCATTTCCTCGGTGAACCCCTCCCACATAACCCCGGCCACCCGGCCGCTGGAGTCGCCGAACTCCATCTGCAGGAAAGGTTTCTGCTGGCGGGTCTCTTTGACCGACAGGCTGGTGAGCATGGCAATGCTGTCCACAGCCTCGCCGGTTTCGTATTCACGCAGGAGCTTGGGCATCAGGCGCCGCCTCCGGGGTTGGCCGTTTCACGCAGCATGGCGATCAGGGTCTGCATTTGCTCGGGCAGGGGGCTTTCGAACTCCATCGCCCGGCCATCCGCCGGATGGGCGAACTCCAGGCGATAGGCGTGCAGCGCCTGGCGCTCGATGACCGCGAGCAGGGCGCGCATGAAATTGCGTCTCTCACCGGCGAACCCGGTCAGGGCCGAGTTCCGGCCGCCGTACTCCTGGTCGCCCAGCACCGGGTGGCCGCTGTGGGCGAAATGCACGCGTATCTGGTGGGTGCGTCCTGTCTCCAGGCGCACCCGGACCAGCTCGGCCAGGCCGTCGTAGGTCTCCAGCACACGGTAATGCGTAACCGCCGCCAGTCCGCCGCGACGGGTGACCGTGATTTTCTTGCGGTCCGCGCGGCTGCGGGCCAGAGCGCCCTCCAGGGTGCCCTCGCGCTCGGGCCAGCGGCCCCAGCTCACGCACATGTACAGACGGGACATGCGGCGGGTGCGTATCTGCTCACTCAGCGATTCCAGGGCCTCGAAAGTGCGGGCCACCACCAGCAGGCCGCTGGTGTCCTTGTCCAGGCGGTGCACGATGCCGGGGCGCTGGCTGCCGAGGCGCGGGTCGAGGCTGCGGTTGAGCCGCCAGACCAGAGCGTTGACCAGGGTGCCGCTGCGGTGGCCCGGGGCCGGGTGCACCACCATGCCAGCGGGCTTGTCGATCACCAGCAGGTGCTCGTCCTCGTACACGACATTCAGGGGGATATCCTCGGCCTCGGCCACCTGGCCCAGAAGCACGGGCTCCTGGCAGGGCAGGCTGAACACCTCGCCGGCCGTGACAGGCCAGGAGGGCTTGACCACGCGGCCGCCCTCCAGGCTCACCTGACCGGAGCGGCACAACTCGCTCACCCGGGTGCGCGACAGGCCCAACGCCCGGGCCAGCACCACATCCAGCCGGCAGCCGCCGTCGCCCTGGAGCGCTTCGTATCTTTGAATTTCTGACATGTGATTTTCCGGCGGGTTCAGTCCGGCTGGGTGTCCCGGCCGGAGCATTTTTCGTGGGCGCCCTCACGGAGCAGGCGCAAAGCCAGCAGGATCGCACCTACGGTCAGGGCGATATCGGCCACGTTGAAAACCGGCCAGGTCAGATCACGCCAGCCGATCTCGATGAAATCGACCACGCGGCCGTTGAACAGGCGGTCATGAAGGTTGCCCAGGGCGCCGCCCGCGATCAGGCAGAGGGCGAACAGGCCGGGACGGTCGGAGTAGCTGGAGCCGAGGATATACCAGAGAATGAACAGCGCCACCGCGGCGGTGATCGCAACCAGTACCCAGCGCGACACGCCCAGGCTCAGGCCGAACGCGATGCCCTGGTTGAAGATGAACCGCAGCCGGGCTATCTGGGGGATGATTTCCACCGTGGAGCCGTAGGGCTCCATCAGACGACGCACGGCCAGCTTGGAGACCTGGTCCAGAATGTAGACCGCCGGGCAGACAGTGAGCAGCAGACGCAGACGCAGGCCCAAACCGGCCGGTGCGGAGGGAGTGGCCTCAGATGCCATTTTCTTCCTTCGATTTGCAGTCTATGCACAGACGGGCATGCGGCACCGCCTCCAGGCGCTTGCGCTGGATGGGCTTGCCGCAGCTGTGGCAGAGGCCGTAATCCTTGTCCGCGTACAGGCGGCGCAGGGCCTCGTCGATATGGTACAGAAGGCGGCCGCCCTTGCTGGCGCGCTGGAAAGCTTTTTCCTGGGCGTCGGCGTCGGAGGCCTGATCGGCCATGTGAAAACTGTAGGCGGACAGATCGCCCGAAGATTCCTTGATGTTGGAGCGATGGTCCTTGTCGAAATGCCCCATTTCGTTAAGGATTTTCTGGCGTTCTTCGAGCAGACGTTTCTCGTAGAATTTCTTGTCGTCTTCGTTCATGGCGACCTCTTGCTGTTGATTAAGCCGGGGGAGCGGTCTCCCCATTGCACCGCCGGATGGTTATTTCCGCCGGTTCTCCGTTGATGTCCCACTGCTGGCGGGCTTCCCAGGTGTCCAGCAGACAGGGCTCCAGACGGCGGCAGAGGGTCTCGCGCCGGATATAGTCGGCGAACGAGTCCAGGGCTGCAGTCACCGGGGCCGATGTGACAATACCCACCTCGATCCGATCCACCACCTCGAAATCACTGCTCTTGCGCATGTTCTGGATCTTGTTGACCAGCTCGCGGGCGTAGCCCTCCTCGATCAGGCCGTTGTCCAGGGCCGTGGCCAGCACCACCCCGTAACCGTCGTACAGCTCCACCACGTAACCCTCGCGGTCCTCGCTTCTCAGCTCCACGTCCTCCAGAGCCACGCTCAGCGCACCGTCCTGGTCCGCGAGCTCCACAGCCCCTTTCTCGCGGAAGAGCCGGATGTCCTCCTGGCTCAGCGCGGCCAGGGCCTGGCCCAGGGCTTTGACCCGCGGGCCGAACTTGGGCCCGGCCAGCTTGAAATTGGGCTTCACGCTCAGGGTGACGTAGTCGTAGGCGTCCGCGATGGGCTCGATACGCTTCACGTTAATTTCTTCACTGATCACCGGGGTGATCGAGGCCAGCTCGCCCTGGTCCAGGGCGTGCGGCAGCGAGACCAGCATGGCCGAAAGCGGCTGGCGCACCTTGATCTTGGTCCGGTTGCGCGCGGCGCGTCCCAGGGTGACCAGGTTGATCGCGTCCTGCATCTTGCGCTCCAGGGCCTCGTCGATCAGGCTCGGATCGGCCACCGGGTAGCGTGTCAGGTGCACGCTCTCCGGGCAGGAGGCGCTCTGGCTCGCGGCCAGGTTGCGGTACAGTTCCTCGGCCAGGAACGGGGTGAACGGGGCGATCAGACGGGCCACGGTTTCCAGGACGGTCCAGAGGGTGGAGAACGCGTGCAGCTTATCGGCGCTGTCGCCGGACTGCCAGAAACGGCGGCGGTTGCGGCGCACGTACCAGTTGCTCAGCTCCTCGATCACGAAGCTCTGGATACGGCGCGTGGCGCGGGTCAGCTCGTAGGAATCAAGATCGGCGCGGACATCGCGCACCGTGGAGTTGAGGCGGCTCACTATCCAGCGGTCCAGCTCATCCCGGCCCGTTCCGGCGGGTTTGCGGCCCTCGGGCGACCATTTGTCGATATTGGCGTAGAGGGCGAAGAAGGAGTAAACGTTCTTCAGAGTGTCGAAGAACTTTCTCAGCACTTCCTGCACCCCGGACTCATCGAAACGCTTGGGCAGCCAGGGCTGGCTCACGTTGAGCAGGTACCAGCGCAGCGAGTCGGCCCCGGTGGAGTCGAACACGGTCCAGGGATTGACCACGTTGCCCACCGACTTGCTCATTTTCTGGCCGTTCTTGTCCAGGATCAGGTCATTGACCAGCACCCGGCGGTAGGGCGCCTTGCCCTTGAGCAGGGTGCCGATGGCCAGCAGGCTGTAGAACCAGCCGCGGGTCTGGTCGATGGCCTCGCAAATGAAATCGCAGGGGAAGTTCTTTTCGAACTCGGCCTCGTTCTCGAACGGGTAGTGGAGCTGGGCGTAGGGCATGCTGCCCGAGTCGAACCAGCAGTCGATCACCTCGGGCGCGCGGTGCATCGCGCCGCCGCACTTGTCGCAGGTAAGCTCCACCCGGTCCACATAGGGCTTGTGCAGGTCGATATCGGCCGGGACATCCTTACCCAGGCGCCGCAGTTCCTCGATGCTACCCACGGCGTGGTTGTGGCCGCAACCGTCGCAGACCCAGATCGGCAACGGGGTGCCCCAGTAGCGGTCACGGCTCAGGGCCCAGTCGACATTGTTGGCCAGCCACTCGGCGAACCGTCCGCGTCCCACCTCGGGCGGATACCAGTCCACCGAGGAGTTATTGGCCAGCAACTCCTCGCGGAAACGGCTGGTGTTGATGTACCAGCTCTGGCGCGCGTAGTAGAGGAGCGGGGTCTTGCAGCGCCAGCAGAACGGGTAGTTGTGCTTGTAGCCCTCGGCCTTGAACAGGCTGCCCCGCTCGGTCAGCACCCGGATGATGTCCTTGTCCGCGGCCTTGACGAACTGGCCGGCCCAGGGGGTGACCTCGGCGGTGAACTTGCCCTCGCCGTCCACCGGCTGCAACAGCGGCAGGCCGTAGCGGCGGCTCAGCTCGTAATCATCCGCGCCGAACGCCGGGGCCATGTGCACGATCCCGGTCCCGTCCTCCAGGCTCACGAAGTCGCCCAGGGTGACATAGAAAGCTTTCTTGTCCTCGGGCACGGCGACAAAATCGAACAGGCGCTCGTACTGACGGCCTTCGATCGTGGCGCCGCGGAATGTTTCGAGCACCTCGGCTTCCGGTCCCAGCAGCCTGGCCACCAGGGCCTCGGCCATGATCAGAATCTCATCGCAGTGGCGCACCTTGCAATAGGTGTGCTCGGCGCCCACGGCCAGGGCCACGTTGGAGATCAGGGTCCAGGGCGTGGTGGTCCAGACCAGGAAATACGTGTTGTCCTCGCCCTTGACTTTCATGCGCACGTACACGCTGGGGTCCTCGACCTCCTTGTACCCCAGCGAGACCTCGTGGCTCGAAAGCCCGGTTCCGCAACGGGGGCAGTAGGGGAGGATCTTGTGCCCCTTGAACAGAAGGTCTTTCTCCCAGAACTGCTTGAGGATCCACCAGACCGTCTCAACATAGTTGTTGTCGTAGGTGACATAGGGGTTCCGGTAGTCCAGCCAGTAGCCCATGCGCTGGGTCAGGCGCTCCCAGTCCTTGACATATTTGAACACGCTCTCGCGGCAGAGGGTGTTGAATTTCTCGACTCCGTACAGCTCGATCTGCTGCTTGCCGCTTATACCGAGCATCTTCTCGACCTCGATCTCCACCGGCAGGCCGTGGGTGTCCCAGCCCGCCTTGCGCGGTACGCGGTAGCCTAACATGGTGTGGTAGCGGCAGACGAGGTCCTTGATCGTGCGGCTGATCACGTGGTGGATGCCAGGACGGCCGTTGGCCGTGGGAGGGCCCTCGTAGAAGACGAACCGCTCACCGTCGCGGTTCTGCTCAATGCTCTTGCGGAAAATGTCGTTTTGCTCCCAAAACTCGATTACTTTCTGTTCCAGAGCGGGGAAACTGAATTCCTTGTCGTATTCTTTGAACATTTTGCCGTGGCGGGTAGATGTACAAGAACGATAGTCGCGGCGGGGCCGGACTCCAGTGCCGGCGCGGAGGCAGCCGCCCGAGTCCCGGGTGCGCCCGGCGCTGACAGCGCAATTAATTTAGAATAAACAATATATAAAACAAGACCGGGCATATCAAGTAAAAACAGGGAGACTTCAGGATAGGTCCGGACGTGCGATCCGGTGTCGTATCGGGATGAACCAGCGACGGTTTGAGGTGTATTTTAAATAGGACCATTAGATTTGCAGTTCCCAGACAGAAAAATCTGAAACATATCCGCCGCCCGGTTGTAATTACTTTCAACCGTGGCGCAATGCACGGTCGGTTTTGACTTAATTATTGACTTTTGCAGCGTCACTGATAATTCTTAAACTACCTTCCGATCAGCGTCCGGCCCCTCCTGCCGGCACGGCTGGAAAGCCAAAGGTCCACATCATTTTTTGGCGACAAGGAGTTCCAGATGGTTCGACACCTTCGGTTGTTCCTGATACTTTCCCTCGCCGCGCTGACTGCTCCGCTTTACGCGCAGACCGCCGCCACTGGCGTCGGCGCCGATGTGCAGTCTAAGATCGACCAGGCGAACCGGATGATTCTGAGCGGGAATTTTGCAGGAGCCCGGTCGTTGGCCGAGGGAATTCTGGCCAAGGAGCCTCAGAACGGTCCGGCCAATTTCCTGGTGGGCCTGGCGCTGTTGGGTGAGGATCCCAAGCGCGACAACCGTCCGGTGGCCGGTGAATATTTCGTCAAGGCGGCGCAGGCAGGCTACCATCAGCCTTTCGGCTCCTGGGACAAATGTCCGGTGAACGAGAGCGCCTACATCTCGGCCAACTGGGAACCCACGGATGACATCCTCAAAGAGAACGACCCGCAGAAGTTTAACACAGCCATCAACCTGCTCGAGAACATCGTTACCGTGAAACACAAGGAACACGATGCCAGCGAGCACCTGGGCAAGCTGTTCATCCAGACCGGCCAGAGCCGCCGCGCGATGGACCTGTTCCAGCGCCTGCTGGAGGCCAGCCCGGATCAGAGTGAGTCGATCTACACCCTGGGGCTGGGCTTTTTCGATATCTACAACCGCGAGATGGCCGAGTCGATCCTGGCCGACCTTTCGAGCGAGGGCCCCGAGAACCTGACCTCGCTGATGAAGCTGCTGATGGCCCGGGCTTTTTTCGTGCTGGGGGACAACCGCATCGCCAGCGTCTACTATTTCCAGGCCATGGATGACCTGAACGAAATATCGGCGCGCGAAATCTACCGCGACAACATCGACATCATTCTGGACAAAGAGAAGAGCGAGTACGAGCACTGCCGGACAGTGGACCAGAAAAAGGCTTTCCTGCGCAAGTTCTGGAAGAGCCGCGACCCGTCGCCCACCACCGAGTACAATGAGCGTCTGGTGGAGCACTATCGCCGCCTGAACTATTCCAAGCAGAATTTTTACATCCGCCAGACCAAGGGCTACGATGACCGCGGCCGTATCTATATAAAGCACGGCGAGCCGGACCAGAAAGCGGTCCTGTACGGCAACTTCGGCATACGCGACAGCGAGAGCTGGCTCTACCGCCGCAAGCCCGAGGATTTCATCTTCCATTTCGTCAAGCGCACCGGCTCGTTCCTGATCGTGCCGCGGCTGGCGGATGCCGTGGTCGGCTCCTCCTACGCCGAGGACTACACCACCAAGCCCAACCCGGACAACCCGGACCAGAGCAGCCTGGTGAGCGCGGCCGGGCTGAATTCCAATTTCCGCGAGCTGCTGCTCAACCGGGCCGAAATCGCCCCGCTGTATTTCCAGATGGCCACGGAGCGGGCCGATTTCAACGACCCCGAGTACGTGATGCGTGAACTGGAAACGAATTACGCAATGGAGGAGAACAAGCTGGTGATGCCCGCCCTGACCGTGGGTGAAAACACCGAGACCTACAAGCCGGACATGGGCGCCCAGCCGCTGGATTACTATTACTACACAGCCGATTTCATGGCGATGAACGCCAACAGCAACGTGAACATTTTCTACGGCCTGCCCATCGCGGCCCTGGATTTCAAGCGCGATATCCTGGGCGTGCGGGTCAACTACGAGAGCACGTTCGCGGTGTTCGACCAGGAGTGGAACGAGGTCAAGCGGGTCTACAACCAGCGCAGCTACCAGCTCAAGCAGGAGCCGGACCGCAACAACAAGGGCCTTCTGCTGGTGGACAAGCAGACCCTGAACCTGCCTCCGGGCCAGTACCACTACTCGGTCAGCGTGCGCGACCTGGGCTCCAACCACCTGGGCATCTACAAGGGCGAGCTGGAGGTGACCCACTACAAGCCGGATGATTTCAACGTGAGCCAGGTGGTGATGGCCTCCAGTGTCAACCAGCACGAGGGCGCCCGTCCGGGCAAGTTCACCCGCGGGCGGCTGGATGTGATGCCCCTGCCGTCGCGCTCGTTCCTGGGCAACCAGCCGGCCTTTGTCTACTACGAAATCTACAACCTGACCAAGGGCACAGACGGCAAGAAGCACTACAAGGTTGATTTCACGATCGAGGCCGACAAGCTGGACCGCAACATCGCCTCCAAGATCGTGGCCTCTTTCGGCGGGATGGTGGGCAAGAAAGAGGACAAGGGCAAGATCACCCTGACCTTCGACAAAGAGGGCGACCCGGAGAGCATAGTCGAGGCCGAGTATGTCTCCATCGACATCAGCGACTCGCCGGCCGGGACTTACAACCTGACCATCCTGGTCACGGATGCCGTTTCGGGCAAGACCATCACCCGGACCAACGAGTTCACGATAGTCAACGCTCCGAAGAAGAAATAGGCTCCGTTACACAGTGGGAAATCAGAAGGGGCGGCCAGAGATGGCCGCCCCTTTTTTAATGCCCGCGTCAATGCAGTGCAGGCGCATTCATGAATTGCCCTTACGAATAAACTCAAGAAAGCCATAGCATGTAGGGGCGGCCCCCTGTGGCCGCCCGCAAGAACAGGGCAGGCACGGGGGCCTGCCCCTACAGCAATACGCTCTCTTAAAAAACGTAGGGGCGGGTTTAAAACCCGCCCCTACAGTTACCTACCAGGGATAGAGCCTGTTCATTCTCTTCAGCTCAGCTTCTTCAGGCCTTCCTCGATCCGGTCCAGCGCTTTCTTGATCGTCTCCATGGAGCAGGCATAGCTGAACCGCAAATGCTTATCCGCACCGAAACCGCCGCCCGGCACGGCCGCCACTTTCATTTCCTCGAGCAGGAAATTGCACAGCTCCACGCTGCCGGAGATCACTTTCCCGTTGAATTTCTTCCCATAGTAGGAGGAGAAATCCGGGAACACGTAAAAGGCGCCCTTGGGGGTGGAGCACTTGACACCCGGAATGGCGTTCAGGCGGCCGACCATGTACTTGCGGCGCTCGTCGAACGCCACCACCATCTTGGCCACGCTGTCCTGGGGGCCGGTCAGGGCCTCCAGGGTGGCGGCCTGCGAGATGGAGGTGGGGTTAGAGGTCTCCTGGCTCTGAAGGTTCCCCATACCTTTGATTATCGTCAGCGGACCCGCGGCGTAGCCGATACGCCAGCCGGTCATGCTGTAGCTCTTGGACACGCCGTTGATCGTGATCGTGCGCTTGAAGATGTCGGCGTCCAGGCTGGCGATTGATACGTGCTCGGCCCCGTCGTAAAGAAGTTTCTCATAGATCTCGTCGCTGATCACCCAGACCTGCGGATGGGCCTTGAGCACCGGCACCAGGGCCTGAAGCTCGGCGCGGGTGTAGACCATGCCGCTGGGGTTGGACGGGCTGTTGAGTATCAGCGCCTTGGTCTTCGGGGTGATCGCTTTGGCCAGCTTGGCCGGGGTGAGCTTCAACTCCTCGGCGGCGCTGGTCTCGATCACCACCGGGGCGCCGCCCGCGCACTTGACCATCTCGGGGTAGCTCACCCAGTAGGGCGTGGGGATCAGCACCTCATCGCCCGGGTCGACCAGGGCCATCACGGCCAGGAACACGCTGTGCTTGGCCCCGCAGTTGACCATCACCTCGGCCGGCTTGTACTCCAGGCCGTTGTCTTTCTTGAACTTCTCGACAATGGCCTTGCGCAGGGCCGGGGTGCCCGAACTGGGAGTGTATTTGGTCATGCCGGCGTTGATCGCCTTGATCGCGGCCTGCTTGATATTCTCCGGGGTGTCGAAATCCGGCTCGCCGGCCGAAAGCCCGACCACATCGTGGCCCTCGGCTTTCATGGCCGAGGCCTTGGCCGTGATCGCCAACGTGATGGATTCCTCGATTCGCTGCACGCATTTGGACAAGGACATAGCGCCTCCTGTTGAACCTCTGTCCGCTGTGATTTTCACGAATACTGCCTCACTGCAACCCCGTGGCTCAAGCCTTGAGCCCGAGGACATCCTGCATGTCGTAGAGGCCGGGGGCCGCCGCGGACACGAACCGCGCGGCCAGCACCGCGCCGCGGGCGAACATGTCGCGGCTGTGCGCCTTGTGGGTGATCTCGAACCTTTCACCCAGAGCGCCGAACACCACCGTGTGCTCGCCGACCACGTCGCCTGAGCGCACGGCGTGGATGGCGATCTGGTCACCCGGGCGCTCGCCGGTGATACCCTCACGGCCGTAGCAGCCCACCTTGCCAAGATCGCGGCCCAGGGCCTCGGCGATCACCTCGGCCAGACGTTTGGCCGTGCCGCTGGGAGCGTCTTTCTTGAAGCGGTGGTGCGTTTCCACGATCTCCACATCGAAGCTGTCGCCCAGCAATTTCGCCACCTCGGCCGCCACCTTGAACATCACGTTCACGCCCACGCTCATGTTGGGTGCGTAGACCAGCGGGATCACGGTTGAAGCCTGGCGCAGCCAATCCACCTCCGCAGGCTTGAGGCCGGTGATCCCGGTGACCAGGGGCTTACCGGCCTCGCGGCAGGCGGCCACGGTCTTTTCCAGCGACACGGGCAGGGAGAAATCGATCACCACATCCGCCGCGCGCACTCCGGCGGTCAAGTCTGCGCTCACCGCCACACCCAGGGGAGCGCCCTCGGACAGCGCGCCGATATCCTGACCTGCGGAGGGGTTTCCCGGGGCCTCGATCGCGGCTACAAGGCGGGTGTCACCGCTTGCGGCCACGGCCGCGGTGATCCGCCGCCCCATGCGCCCGGCCGCGCCCACCAGACAAATCTTCAGCATTGCACAGTCCCTTCCACTCTTGTTCGATACCGGTTGAAGGCCGTCTTGTTCCAGAGGCCTTGTCAGATCAGCTTGTAGTCGCGCGCCACCTTGAGCAGCTTGGGACGGGCGGCCTCGGAGATCGGGCAGAGCGGAAGGCGGAACTCCTCGGCGATCAGTCCCATCTCGGCCAGGACTGTCTTGACCGGGATCGGGTTAGTCTCGATGAACAGGGCCTTGAACATCGGCATCAGCTCGAAATGGATTTTCCTGGCTTCCTCGGGCTTGCCGCTCAGCCAGGCCTTGCACAGGGCGGCCACCCGGTCGGGCAGCACGTTGGCCGCCACCGACACGATACCCTTGGCCCCGATCGACATCAGGGGCAGGGTGAGCGAATCATCCCCCGACAGGATCGTGATATCGCAGAGCAGGGCGATCTGGCTCGACTGGTCCACGCTGCCCGAGGCCTCCTTGATCGCCACGATGTTCCTGATCGCGCTCAGGCGCGCCACGGTCTCGGGCTCGATGCTTTTGCCGGTGCGCGAGGGCACGTTGTACAGCACAATGGGGATGTCCACCTGCTCGGCCACGGCTTTGTAATGCTGGTAGATGCCCTCCTGCGTGGGCTTGTTGTAGTAGGGACTGATCAGCAGGGCGGCATCCGCGCCGGCTTTCTTGACCTCGCGGGTCAGCTCCACGGCCTCGGCGGTGGAGTTGCTGCCCGAACCGGCCATCACCGGCACACGGCCGCGGGTCGCCTCGACCACGATCCGGACCGCGTGGGTCTGCTCGGCGTGGGTCAGGGTGGCCGCCTCGCCCGTGCAGCCGCAGGGCAGAAGCGCATCCGTACCCTTGGAGATATGGAATTCCACCAGCTCGCCCAGGGCCTTCTCGTCCACCTTGCCGTTACGGTAGGGGGTCACCAGGGCTACAGTCGATCCCTCGAACATGGGGTCCTCCTGAGATGAGGGAGTGATGATATCTTGTGCGCGGCAATGCGCCGCAGTCTTTTATCGTATCGATCAGAACTGGAATTTCAGGCCGCCCAGGCGCTTTTTGATCTCCTCGGCGATCTGTTTCTCCCGCTCCTCGCCGGGGGCCACGAAAGTGGCGCTCAGCCGCAGGTACGGGCCGACCGCGTCCTCGGGCACGCTGGAGATCAGGTGCTGGCGGATCAGGTACTGCGAGCAGGCCTCGGCGCTGTCGAACTCCGGTCCGCCCTGGATGCCGCGCGGGGCTTTCATGTAGAGGTAGAAAGTCCCCTCGGGCAGGCGCGGGCTGAACCCGAACGAGCCGAACACCTCGCACAGAAGGCGCAGCTTGCGCTCGTACTTGGCGCAGATCTGCTCCGTGATCTCGGGGTGGTCGAGGCCCACTGCGGCGGCTTTCTGGATCGCGGCGAACTGGCCGCTGTCCGAGTGGTCCTTGACCTCGGCGAACGCCTTGACCAGGCCCGCGTTGCCGGCGACAAACCCGATCCGCCAGCCGGTCATGTTGAAGCTCTTGGACAGGGAGTGCAGCTCGATCCCCACCTCCAACGCGCCGGGAACGGACAGGAACGACAGCGGCTTGCGCCCGTAGACCAGGGCCGCGTAGGCGGCATCCTGCACCACGGCGATCCGGTGCTTGTGCGCGAACTCCACCACCTGGGCGTAGAATGCCTCATCCGCGTTGCGGCCGGTGGGGTTGTTCGGGTAGTTGATCACCAGCACCTTGGCTTTTTTCAACACTTCCGGCGCAAGACCGTTCAGGTCGGGCCGGAAGCCGTTTTCCTCCCTCAGGGGCAGATTCACCACGTTGGCGCCATACCAGGCGCTGTGCGTGCCGAACACCGGGTAGCCGGGCACGGTCATCAGGACCGTGTCGCCGGGGTTGACCAGGGCGCTGGGCAACAGGGCCAGGGCGCTCTTGCTGCCGATGGAGTGGTTGATCTGGGTCTCGGGGTCGAGGCCCGGCACGCCGAACACGCGCTCCATGTAGCGCGCGGCCGCCTGACGGAACTCGGCGATGCCGTTGTCAGTGTAGCCGCGGTTGCCCGGCTTGCGGGCCTCCTCGATCAACGTGTTCACGATGAGCGCCGGGGCCATGTCATCCGGCTCGCCCACGCCCAGGTCGATCAGCTCCACCTCCGGGTGCTCCTGCATCGCGGCGCGCTTGGCACGCTTTATCTTTTCGAACTTGTAGATTTGGTTGGACTTGCCGAAATTCACCCCGCCGATCCGCTCGGCGAACAGCTCCTGCATGAAATTCTCGGACATCCAAAGCTCCTGTGGTCAACCTGAGTACCGAATGTCAACTCTATTTTCAGAAAGCAAGTTTTAACATTTTTATCTTCTTTCGTTTAGGCGAAAGAAGCAAAGCCAGCGGGGGACGCGAACTCGTCCGAACCGAGCCTCTTTTTCAATCTTTCGTGTGCCCGGAGCTTCCATTCCGCTCCATGGCCGGTGGGCGGCGCTGCCGCGCAATCGCCGCCAGCCCCCGGAGAGCCGAGGGACCAGGCCGTTTCACGCGCAACTTCACGCTGCCAATGGTGCAGGCTCAGACATGCGCGTCCCCCAAAGACAACTGCAACGGCATTGCGGTGTCAGCTGCGAGAGCGCTTCAAGCCGCTTTCACTCCGGCCAGATTCCGGTATACACTGTCACGGCCGGGCCGGTCTTGAAAACGTGTTGTCCCTCTCGCCACTCCAGCAACAGACGGCCGCCGTTGAGGTCGATCGTCACCGCGCCCGGCTTGCAGCGCCCGGTGACAATCGAGGCCACGGCCACAGCCGAGGCCCCCGTGCCGCAGGCCAGGGTTTCGCCCGAGCCGCGCTCCCAGGTGCGCTGGCGCAGAACGTTCGCCCCGCGCACGTTGACGAACTCAACATTGGTGCGGCGCGGGAACAGGGGCAGATTCTCGATCACTTTTCCGTAGCGCTCCAGCGGGAACTGCTCCACCGGCTCATCCAGAAAGATCACCGCGTGCGGGTTGCCCATGGAGACACAGTTGATGCTGAACTCGCGGTCCTCGACTTTCAGGACATGCTCGATCACCCGCTCGCCGGGAAGGTTAACTCCCACTTCGGCGGGCTTGAAACGGGGCTTGCCCATGTCCACCCGCACGCTCTCGACCGCCCCGTCACCGCCCAGGTTGAGCTTGACAGTCAGCAGCCCGGCCCCGGTCTCCACCTTGAGCGGGTCGGCGGCGATCCGCCCTCGCTCGTGGACCAGCTTGGCCACGCAACGGATCGCGTTGCCGCACATCTCGGCCTCGCTCCCATCGGCGTTGAATATGCGCATCCGGCAGTGGGCATCTGTCCCTTGCGGGGGAAGGATCAGCACGATCCCGTCCGCGCCCGCGCCGAAATGACGCTCGCTCATGCGCACCGACAGTCCGGCCGGGTCGGCCGGAGGGGCGCTCTCCAGGCAGTCGATAAAGAGATAGTCATTGCCCGCGCCGTGGCACTTGGTGAACTCGATCATCGCCTTACATCTCCTCGCCGCGCACCAGGTCCTCGAAGGTCTCGGCCCGGCGGACCACGCGGTGCGAGCCGCCCGAGACCAGCACCTCGGCCACGCGGGGACGGCTGTTGTAGTTGCTGCTCATCACGAACCCGTAGGCCCCGGCCGAGAGCACGGCCAGAAGGTCGCCGCGGCGCACAGGGGCCAGCTCGCGGTCATGGGCCAGGAAATCGCCGCTTTCGCAGATCGGGCCGACCACATCCATTTTCACCTTGGCCGCGCCATTCGCCTCGGCCACCGGCAGTATCTCGTGGTACGAGCCGTAGAGGCTGGGGCGGATCAGGTCGTTCATCCCGGCGTCCACGATGGCGAAATTCTTGACTGCGGTCTGCTTGTAGAACACCACCCGGGTGACAAGCGCTCCGGCGTTGCCGCTGATGTAGCGCCCCGGCTCCAGGATCAGGCGGCAGCCCAGGGGCTTGACCAACGGCAGGATCGCCCGGGCGAACACCAGGGGGCACATCGGCTCCTCATCCTTGTAGCGGATGCCCAGCCCGCCGCCGATATCGATGGACTGGAGCTTGACTCCGCTTTCACCCAGACGGCGGTACAGCTCGATCAGCTTGGTCAGCGCCTCGACGAAGGGGTCATAGGTCACGATCTGCGAGCCGATGTGCATGTCCAGGCCGAAAGGCCGCAGATGATGGAAGTGGGCCACCTCGCGGTACAACTCGAAAGAGCTCTCCAACGGCACGCCGAACTTTTTCTCTTTCTTGCCAGTGGCGGTGTACTCGTGGGTGTGACTTTCCACGTCCGGGTTGATCCGCAGCGAGACCGGGGCGGTGAGATTCATCCCGGCGGCTACGCGGTCGATCGCCTCCAGCTCGGGCACGCTCTCCACGTTGAAACAGAGGATGCCGCTTTCCAGTGCGTAGCGTATCTCGGCGTCCGATTTGCCCACGCCGCTGAACACGATCCGCTCTCCGGGGATACCGGCGCGCAGCGAGCGGTAAAGCTCGCCGCCCGAGACTATGTCCGAGCCCGCGCCCAGGCTGCCCAGGTGCTTGACCACGGCCAGGTTGGCGTTGCTCTTGACCGAGAAACAGACCAGGTGGTCGATCCCGGAGAAAGCCCGGTCCAGCTCGGTGAACGCGCGGGTCAGCGCCCGCTCGCTGTAGACATAATAGGGGGTGCCCACCTGTCCGGCCAGACTCTCCAGGGGCACTTCCTCACAACAGAGACGGCCGCCACTGTACTGGAAATCCTGCATGATACTTTTCGGTCCTTGGTTTGGGATAAATAAAAAACCGCTGTCGTAATTAAACGGCCAGCGGATTCAGATCGCCGATAACAATTCTCGCAAATACGGTGACCACACAGGCTTGACCATAGATTGCGGAGGCTGTCTGTCCTCTCCGCTCTACAGCCAGGCGCGCTACGAATCAGCCGGGCCGCGGTGGTCCGCTCCGGTCTGTTTCCGGGGCAGAGAGTGGGCCGCGGGCACGAACCTTGAGCCTCCCGCGGCCGGAACCTGAAATCCGGGTTTCGGCCAAAAAGAACGGGTTGCCCGCCGAAACACCGGTGTATATTAGGCTTAAGTATTAGTCTTGTCAAGAGAAAACGGATAGCCGACACATCGGCGGCCTGACGTGCAAAGCCGCTCGGAACAGGATACGCGACGTTCCGGAACGACCGGCTCAATCGTAATCGTCTATCTCGTCCTCGTCCTCGTCGTAAAACTCGTCGTCCAGGTCTTCTTCGTCCTCGTCGTACTCCATGTCCTCATCGAAAAGGTCGTCTTCTTCCAGATCCTCGTCCTCGAATTCTTCCTCGAAATCGTCTTCCATGTTCTCTTCATCCTCATAGAATTCTTTCATACCATCCCTCCGGCATCTTTCGGGTGTGATGAAGAATCTCCACCTTTTGATGGCTTGTAATTCATAATTAATTGAAATCGCAATTGTTATGGCGATTCTTGGCAGGCCTGAAAAAAGTTGCCTTATTGTATTAAAAAAATATTGAACTGTCAAGGGATTGCGGCGTACCGAATTGATTTGGGGTGGTGCTCAGGGGTTGAGGGGGCGGGCGACATACATTTCGTAGTTTCGGAACTCCCAGCCGTTGGCAATCATCCCGCCGCCGAGATCGTAGCCCCAGGCCAGGGCGGTGACAGTCAGACGGTTGCGGCCGTCGTTGAGCATCTCGATTCCGGTCTGTCTGCCGTCCGTGTCGTAGACCTTGGTGCGCAGGGGGTCGATCACCACCGTGGCGGCAGAGACATACAGGCGCGAGGCGGCCAGATCGGCGCTGCGCACGTATCCGACCAGGTCGGGTTTGACAAACCCCGCGGGCAGTGTGGAGCCGGTGAAAGCCTTGACGCTGTCGGCCCGGACAAAACGGTCCTTGGCCAACACCGTGCCCCAGACCGCCACGTTGTCCGCCACCTTGAACGTGTCGACTCGCGTGACCGGCATCTCGAAACTGAGCGTGGTGTCGGCCAGGAACTTGAAATCCAGTTTCTCCGAGGCCTGGTAACCGGTCTCGGTCTGGCCTATCACGATCTCCAGCCGCCCGCGGTCGAAAAAGTGCAGCCAGGGCACATCCACGAAGCTGAGCCGGGTGTGGAGGTTTATATGGCGGAAATCAGTGGAGACATAGACCACCTCCGGGCCGAGGTTGGTGATCTGGACATCTATGTACAGGTGCGTACTGTCCGAGAACGTGCCATCGTTGGCCACGGCCAGAGCTGTGCCACCGCTCCGGGCGGAGTCGCTAACGGTCAGGCGCAGGTCGAGTTCCACCTCGGCCGGGGCGGTTGACTCGCTGCCGCCGCCATCCGTGACATCGCCGCCGTCCGTGGGGGCGAGTGGGCTGGCTGTGCGGTCGCCGCTGTTGCAGGCCAGGCCCAGCAGAACAGCGGCGGCCAGGGCTAAAAGTGCCGCACGGCTGAGATGGGTTGAATGTTTTTTCCGCTCAAGCATTCGAGCAAGCCCCGTGTTCTGTGGGTTTGGCGATGACTGCGTTTTGTGCCGGACAAAGGGTGCAAGGAGTGTACCAAAAAAATATTTGCGCGGCCTTGACAGACGCGGGAGTGTTTATTAATATTAACCAACTGGTTAGTTAAACTAAACGGTAAGTCAATGAAAGAGGGCGGGCATGGATGACAATCCGGAAGTAGGGCCGGTACGACCCGAGGATGAGGCCGCCACGCGGGACCGAATCCTGGCCGCGGCGGTGCAGGAGTTCGTGGAGCACGGGCCGGAGGGCGCCCGCATGCAGCGTATCGCCGAGCGCTCCGGGGCCAACAAGGCCATGATCTACTACTATTTCAGCAGCAAGCAGGAGCTTTACGAGCAGGTGTTCCGCAAGATCATACGCCAGAAAATCGGCCGTCTGATCGGGATTATCTCCCGGGACGGAGAGGCGGAGGACAAGGTGCGTTCCATGGTGGAGTTCTACTGCGACCTGTACAGCGACCCGCATGTCATGCGCACCCTGTTGCGTGAGTTGGCCTCCGGGGCGGAGACGCTCCGGAAAGTGATGCGCGAGCTGATGGCGGAGTACGATTTCCCGATCCAGCGTTTCTGGCCCGAGCTGATCGCGGAGGGGCAGCGGAAAGGCCACCTGCGGGAGGTCGACCCGATGCACGCCCTGGCCTCGCTGATCGGGATGGCAGCCGGGTATTATTTCCTGCGCCCGGTGGCGGACACGATCCTGAGCCGCAGCGATGCGGACTCAGAGCGTTTCGCCGCGGAGCGGCCCCGGCATATCATTGATTTGTACCTGAACGGTATTCTGCAGAAATAAGGAGGCGCCTGTGCGTGGGGTGAGATCGGGGTTTATCGCTGTCCTGTGCGCGCTGGCCGCTGTGCCCGCCGCGGTGCGGGCTGAGACGGCGCTGGGGTTCTGGGACTGCGTGGAGCGGGCGGTCAAGGGCCACCCGCTGGCCGCCTCCGGGGCCTGGCGGGTGGAGCAGGCCGCCCGGGCGGTGGATGAGAGCGGCACGGCGTTCCGTCCGCAGCTTCATTTTTCTGGCAACTATTCAGTGGGCAGCTACGTGCCGGAGGTGAATTTCCCGGGCCGCAACATCCGGATCGGCGACCACGATGACCTGTCGTTGGCCGTGCAGGCGGACTACCTTCTGTACGACTGGGGACGCCGCCGCGCGGCCCTGGAGGCCGACCGCCGTCAACTGGAGGCCGCCGGTTGCAGCCTGGGCTCGCTGCGGCAGGACCTGGCCTACAGCGCCGGAGCGGCGTTCCTGGCCCTGCAGGGGGCGCTCAGCGAGCGGCAGGTGGCCGAGGCGTCGCTTGCCACGGCCCAGGCGCATCTGAGAGACCTTCAGGCCATCTACGACACAGGACGCCTTACCTGGGACGAGGTCCTGAACGGCCAGGTGCGCCTGGATGAGGCCCAGATGCGTGTCAACAGCACCGGCTACCGGGTGCAGACCGCCCGGGCCGAGCTTCTGCGCAGCCTGGGCCTGGCCATGGACGATACGCAGGCTTTCGCCGACACTGCCGAGGGAGTGCCCGCCCCCCAGGCGGACAGCTACGCCCTGGAGAGCGCGCTGGCCGCGCGGCCGGACCTGGCTCTTTATGGCGTGCGGGCTGCGGCGCTCGATTCACGCTCGGCGGCCATCGCCGCGGAGGATAAGCCCACGCTGTCGGTTTTTGCCAACGGCACCGCGGCCCAGCCGGGAGCGGACCAGTTTCGTAACGAGTTCATCCAGTACGCGCGGGCCGGGGTGACGGTGGGCTGGGAGTTCTGGGACTGGCGCCGCAAGGACTACCGTCTGGCGCAGAACGAGTCGCAGAAACAGGCCCTTCTGGCCGAGGGCAGCGACCTGGCCGGGCGGATCGCCCTGGAGCTGGAGCGCTCACGGCTGCAGGAGCGCGAGGCCGCCGACAGGCTGGACCTGACCGGCAAGGCTCTGGAATCGGCAACCGAGCATTTCCGTCTCCTGGGCGCCCGTTTCGAGCAAGGGCTGGCCACCAACACCGAGTATCTGGATTCCGAGAACCAGCTCACCGTGAGCCGACTGAACCAGGTGCACGCCCGGATCGAGCTGGAGCTGGCCCGCTGGCGGCTGGCCTATGTCAGCGGCGACCTTTTCAAGCAGATACGCTCGCGCTGGCCCGAGGTGGAACTGCACCCGGCGAGCGGCCCGGGAGTAAGCCACACGACCGATGACAATCAGGGGAGATAGAAAATGACGACCTGGAAGACTGCTCTTTCCGGCCTGGCCCTGCTGGGGCTGGCCCTGCTCGGCGCCTGCCACGAAAAGGAGAGGGGGTTCTCCGCCTCGGGGACGTTCGAGGCGGTGGAGGTGGAGGTGGGGAACCTCCTCACCGGACGCCTGATCGAGCTGAACAAGCGCGAGGGCGATACTGTGGCCAAGGATGAGCTGCTGGCGCAGATCGACTGCGAGAAGCTGCAACTGGAGCGCGAGCTGACCACGGTGCAGTTCAAGGCCGCGGAGCTGGATGAGCGCCTGACCCGCGAGAAAATTGCGGCTGCCCGGATCAGCCTGGCCAACGACACAAAGAGCCAGGAGCGGTTCGAGGCCCTGGTGAAGAGCAAGACCGCAACCCAGCAGCAACTGGATGACATCCGCACGCGGGTGAAACTCGACCGCAGCCAGCTCGATGTTGCGCTCAAGGAACTGGACCGTCCCCGGATCAACCGTGACGAGCTGGAGGCGCGCCTGCGCCTGCTCGACCGTCAGATCGAAGACAGCCGGGTGGTGAGCCCCATCGACGGCGAGGTGACCGAGCGCTACGTGGAACCGGGCGAGGTCCTCACCACCGGCCAGCGTATCCTGCGCCTGGCCGACCTGAGCCGCCTCGAGATTCGGGTCTACCTTCCCACTCCCTACCTGGGACAGGTGAAGCTGGGCCAGGAGCTGAAACTGCACGCGGACGGCGCCCCAGGGCGCGAGTTCGCTGGCACCGTGGTCTGGATTTCGCCCGAGGCCGAGTTCACCCCCAAGAGCGTGCAGACCCCCGAGGCGCGCGCCGAGCTGGTCTACGCGGTCAAGTTGAGTGTGCCCAACCCGGATGGTGTGCTCAAGATCGGGATGCCGGCGGATGTATTCTTCGAGTGAGGCGGGTGGGATGGAATACGATATCGAGATCGAGGGCCTGGGCAAGGCGTTCGGGACGGTGCGGGCGGTCGAGGGCCTGAGCCTCAGCGTGCCGCGCGGCGAGCTGTTCGGGCTGGTCGGGCCGGATGGGGCGGGCAAGACCACCCTGATCCGTATCCTGGTCGGCCTGATGCTGGCAGACAGCGGCACGGCAAAAGTGGGCGGCCAGGACGTGGTGGCCGGGCGCGAGGCGATCAAGAAAATGATCGGCTACATGCCTCAGCGTTTCTCCCTCTACCAGGACCTCACGGTCGAGGAGAACATGCGTTTCTACGGCGACCTGTTCCAGTTTTTCGGGCCGGAGCGCGAGGCCCGGCACGAGCAGCTTCTGGGGTTCAGCCGCCTGGGGCCGTTCCGCACCCGTCGCGCCGGGCAGCTCTCGGGCGGGATGAAACAGAAACTGGCCCTCAGTTGCGCCCTGATCCACAC
>JAJFUG010000109.1 GCA_021372515.1 bacterium | reverse complement strand
AAACTGCTACAACCCCCTGTTTCCCCCTTTTCTAAGGGGGATTAAAAGCCTTCAGCCCGAGCCTTTGGAAAATCCGTAAAGCGGAGCCGTCAAAATTCCCCCTTAACAAAGGGGGTGCCTGCGAAGCAGGCGGGGGTTGTAGCATCACGCACAGCCAGCCTCATTCCTCCTCCTCCCCTTTCGACCCGAATGCCTCCAGCCAGTAGTCCACCTCGGACCGGCTGATATGTGTCGGTTTCTCGCTGCGTCCCACCGCGGGCTTGACGCTGCCGCCGCTCTTTTTCGCTGAGCGCTCCACCCTCTCCGGGGTCACCTCGCGCCAGAACGCATCCGCCCCCAGCACCTCCACCCGGTTGTTCCCTGCCAGTTGCGACACCACCCCGGCCCAGTCCGAGCTGACCGCCCGCACCTGCCTCCCTTTGACCGCAGCCTCCAGGGCCAGCTCCACCACGGTCGAGTCGGCATCCGGGCTGAACACGGCCCGCACGCCGCGCGGCCCCCCGGACTGGCTCTCCCGCGGACCGGGGGCGCTGTCATAGACCACGGTCACGAGCACATCCTTGCGCGCGGCCACGTACCCGGCCAGGGCGGTCTCCAGGGCCAGGCGCGCCGCCTCCAGGCCCGAGGCGTTCTCGATCACACGCAAGGACTCGGTCCGGCGGATCAGGTTGTAGCCATCCACTACCACTGTCACCATGCTCAGCGCTCCCTGGCGTGCTTGTTGGCTTCTTTCTCTCCGGCCTGGCGCTTGAGCCGTGCATCGACCGCCTGACCCACCCGCGCCAGGTTCTGCTTCTCGGCCGCGAAATCCCAGCCCGGGCTGTCCCCGGCCTGATCGAGGCACATGGTCACGACAAGGTTCTCCCCGGGCAGGATACAGCAGACCGTGTGCGCCGCGCCGGAGAACACCTCGGCCCCCACCGACGGGAAAAGCCAGGTCAGAAGGCCGTACTCCGGGTCGGCAGGCACGCGCGTGGGCGGCTGGCTGACCCAGGCCTGGTCCAGCAGCGCCGGGTCGAAAAGCTGCCTGTCCCCGGCCTGTCCCTTGTCCAGGTAGAGCTGGCCGTAGCGGGCGAGGTCCCGCGCCGTGGCGTAGAGGCCTGAGCCGGGGTACGGCTCGGGCGAGGTCTCATCCGAATAGTGGACATAGATCGAGTCAAAGCCCATGCAGGTGCCCACGATATGAGTCAGGTCATCCCCCTGGTGCAGCCAGCCGACATCAGTCAGGCCCAGCGGCTCCAGCACCCGCTCGCGCAGGAGCTGGTCGTAGGGCTTGCCCGCGGCCCGGCCCAGGGTGAACCCCAACAGGCGCATGCCCAGCTCGTTGTAGTGGTAGGCCGTGCCCGGCTCGCTCTCCAGCACGATGTCGCTGAACGGCTCAACGCCCGCGGGCCAGGTGGCGGGCGGACGGCTCTCGCCGTAGACCCCGCCGCTGTGGCTGGCTAACATGCGCAGGGTGACACGCTCGCGCAGGAACTTTCCCCCCGGCCCTTTGCCGGTGAAATACGGCACATATTTGGCCACCGGGTCATCCAGCGCCACCGTGCCGTCCGTGACCAGCGACAGCAGCAGCCCGGCGCAGAAACCTTTCGACACGGAGAAACAGGGGAAACGCGAATCCGGGCCCACCGGCGCTGCATCCGCCGCACGGCCCTCGAAGCCGAAATACTTCTCGTACAGCACGCTGTCATCCCGCATCACCACCACCGCCCCGGCCGGGCAGTTGCCGGAAAGCAGCATGCTGCGCCGCACGTGGGCGTCCAACACCTCGAACGGGCCGGGAGTCTGGCTCAGGGCGGGCTCCCCGGAGGGCGTTTTGCCGCTCTGGGCGCTGCAGGCGATCAGGAGCAGAGACAGGGCGAGAAAGGTCAGCTTTCGCATCGCATGGCACCTGGGTTGAGGGTTGAGCCGGTATTCCCCGGCAAAAAACAAAGGCGGGATCCCGCATTCAATAAACCGGGATTCCCGCCTTCTGTCAATACAGACGCATCATTGTTTTTCTGGAATGAATTTCACCAAACAGGCCCCGCCGGTTACAAATGAACCAGGAGGCTTTCAGTTCCCGTTCTGCACCACCATCAGCGCTTCCTCGGCGAACATGTTGTCGCCCTCGGCCAACTCGCGCACCTGGCCCTCGCAGAGCACGTAGCCCTCGATCAGTTTCACCCGGTGCTCCGCGGTCCAGGCCAGGAAATCATCGATGGTGAACAGGTGGATGTTGGGTGTCTCGGCCCAGGAGAACGGCAGGGTTTCGAACACGGGCATGCGGCCGCCGAAACCCAGCTCCAGGCGCACGCGCCAGTAGCCGAAATTGGGGAAGCTGATAATCCCGCGCCGCCCGATCCGCAGCATTTCGCTCAACACCTGCACGGGATGGTGCACGGTCTGGAGGGTCTCCTCCAGGATCACGTAGTCGTAGAAATTGTCGGGGAAACCGGCCAGGCCCTGGTCCAGATCGGTCTGGAACACCGAGACCCCGCGGCGCACGCACTCGGCCACCTTGTACGGGTCGAGCTCCACGCCCTGGGCGCGGGCCCCGCGGCCACAGACCAGGCTTTCGAGCAGCTCGCCCGAGCCGCAGCCCAGGTCGAGCACACGGCTGCCGGGGTCGATGATGCTCTCGATCTTCTCGTGGTCCCAGCGCCGCTGCGGCAGGCCCGAAGCGGCAGGGCCATGGCTCGCCCCCTCGCGCAGGAACCGCTCGATCAGTTCCACCAGCCGCGCGGCCGAAAGGTTCTCCACCGGCTGCGAGTAGCGCGCGGCCCAGAGCCGCAACAGCTCGGTCAGGCGGTCGTGATGCGCATTGGGGCTGTTCGCTGTCTTGTCGCCGCTCATGCTACAACCGCACGGAAAGGAAATTGGACAGCAGCGGGCCAAGCTTTTCGTGCTCGACCAGGAACGAATCGTGGCCGTAGGAACTGGGCACCATGGCGTAGGTGACCGGGTGTCCGTTGCGCAGCACGGCCAGGGCCAGCTCGCGGCACTCCGCGGGCGGATAGAGCCAGTCGGTGGAGAACGAGACCACCAGCACCCGGCCTTTCAGGCGCGCGCAGGCCTTGTCCAGGCTGCCCTCGCCCCAGCGCAGCGCGGCGTCATAGTAGTCCATCGCCCGGGTGATGTACAGGTAGCTGTTGGCGTCGAACCGCTCGACGAACGAGCGCCCCTGGTAGGCCAGGTAGCTTTCCACCTCGAACTCGATCCCGAAGCTGAAATCCGGCTTGGTCTTGTTCTGCAGGCGACGGCCGAATTTCTTGTACATCGACTCGTCGCTCAGATAGGTGATATGGCCTAACATCCGGGCGGCGGAGAGCCCCGCCTCGGGCGGCGGGCCGTTGTAGTAATCCCCGCCGCGGAAATTGGGGTCGGTCAGGATCGCGTGCCGGGCCACGGCGTTGAACGCCAGCCCCTGCGGGCTGAGCCGGGCGCTGGAGGCCAGCACCAGAGCGTTCTCCACCCGTTCCGGGAAAGCCAGGGCCCACTCCAGGGCCTGCTGTCCGCCCAGCGAGCCGCCGATCACGGCGAACAGGCGCTCGATCCCCAGGCGGTCGAGCAGACGGGCCTGAAGGCGCACCCAGTCGCTGATCGTGACCAGTGGGAACCGCAGTCCGTAGGGTTTTCCGGAGGAATCCAGCGAGGCCGGACCGGTGGTGCCGTAGCAACTGCCCAGCACGTTGGAGCAGATGAAAAACCAGCGCCGCGTGTCCAGAGGCTTGCCCGGGCCGATCATCTCATCCCACCAGCCGGGCTTACGCTCGCGCCATCTGCGGCCGCTCGCCGCAGCCTCGGCGTCCCAGCCCGCCACGTGGGCATCCCCGCTCAGGGCGTGCACGATCAGGATCGCGTTGTCGCGCGCGGCATTCAGCTCGCCGTAGGTCTCGAACTCGACATCCACTGGCGAGAGCTTACCCCCGGCCTCCAGGCTGAAAGTCTCGGGCGGCTCGACCATGCGCAGCCGCTGCGGCCTCACCCAGCCGACCGAGCCAGGGCTCTCCGGTCCGGGGGGAACGGGTTTCTTCGAGGTCCCGGACCGGCCCCGCCCGGAGGCGGGGCCTGTCTGAGAGTTGGGCATGCTCAGGCTCCCTGGCTCTGTTTCAGGGCCTGGTCCAGATCGGCCAGAATGTCCTCGATCGACTCCAGGCCGATCGAGAGACGGACAAAGTCATCGGTCACGCCGGTGGAAATCTGCTCCTCCGGCGAGAGCTGCTGGTGCGTGGTCGAGGCCGGGTGTATTATCAGGCTCTTGGCATCCCCGATGTTGGCCAGGTGCGAGAACAGCTTGACCGCGTCGATCAGCTTCGCCCCGGCCGCGCGGCCGCCCTTGATCCCGAACCCGATTATCGCCCCGAAACCGTTTTTCAGATATTTCACGGCGTTGGCATGGTCGGGGTGGCTCTCCAGGCCGGGATAATTCACCCAGGCCACGGACGGGTGCTTTTCCAGGAAACGCGCCACGGCCATAGCATTCTGGCTGTGCTGGCGCACCCGCAGCGGCAAGGTCTCCGCACCCTGGATGATCAGCCAGGCGTTGAACGGGCTGATCGCCGGACCCAGATCGCGCAGGAGCTGCACGCGGGACTTGAGGATGTAGGCGATCCCCCGCACCACCGCCTGGTCGTGGTCGCCGAAAAATTTCCAATAGCTCACCCCGTGGTAGCTGGGGTCGGGCTCCACCAACTCGGGGAACTTGCCGTTGTTCCAGTTGAATTTGCCCGATTCCACTATGGCCCCGCCCAGCGAGGTGCCGTGGCCGCCGATAAACTTGGTCAGCGAGTGCACCACCACATCCGCCCCCACCTCGAACGGCCGCAGCACGGGCGGCGGGCTGACCGTGTTGTCCAGCACGAACGGGAGGCCGTGGTCGTGGGCGATCCGGGCGATAGCCTCGTAGTCGGCCACGTTGTTCTTAGGGTTGCCGATCGACTCGGCGTACAGCAGACGGGTGTTCCTGTCGATCTTCTTAGCGTAATTGGACGGGTCGGCGGAATCAACAAAGCGCACCTCGATCCCCAGCCGCGGCAGCGTGTAGTGGAACAGGTTGTAGGTGCCGCCGTAGAGAAAATTGGTGGAGACGATGTTCTGTCCGGCGCTGGTGATATTGAGCACGGCCAGAAGGATCGCCGCCGAGCCGCTGGCCACGGCCAGGGCCGCGGTGCCGCCCTCAAGGGCCGCCACGCGCTGCTCCAGTACATCCTGAGTCGGGTTCATGATCCGGGTGTAGATATTGCCGAATTCCTTCAGCGCGAACAGGTTGGCCGCATGCTCGCTGCTGCGGAACACGTAGCTCGTGGTCTGGTAGATGGGCACAGCCCGGCTGCCCGTGGTCGGATCGGCGGATTGCCCGGCATGCAGGGCGATGGATTCGATGCCTTTTATGTAATCGCTGCTCATGAGAAGAGCCTCCAGAATCGAGAGAAAAGTCCTTGCGGACATCAGGATATAAATATACTCAGCCTGCACCCCGGCTGACGGGCCGCCCGGATCAACGGGTCAAGCCGTCGCCACGGTGCTTCCTCCCGATTCGCATCGCTCCGCCGCACGGGCGGCGGGCTATCAGTCGGACCCGTGACAAGCTTCCCTCCTTCATGCTGTTTAACCAGGGGATTGAATATACAGTCCTGTCCCGGGTTTGCAACCATTTTCGGCTTGCGCCGCCTCCGGCCGAACCCCGCGACAGTTGTTTCAGATATCGTAGTTAAGCACTTTCGAGCTGGACTTGAGCCGCCAGCCCTCGACAATGTCGGCCAGGCTGGTGTGGTCGTAAAGCGCCGAAAGCGCCTGGAGCACGCTGCCCCAGAAATCGTGAAACGGGCACTGGAAATTGAGCTCACAACTGGCCTCCCCCTCCCGGCTGCTGACACAGGAGACCGGGGCGATATCGCCATCCACGAACCGGACTATCTCACCCAGAGTGATCGCCTCGGGCGGGCGCGCCAGGAAATAGCCGCCCTCCACCCCGCGGCGGCTCTCCACAAAACCGCCCTGGCGCAACTCGCTCAGGATCACCTCCAGGAAGCGACGGGGTATCTGCTGGCGGGCGGCGATCAGGGATATCCTGACCGGACGGGTCTCGCCGTGGCGCCAGGCCAGCTCGTACAGGGACCGAAGCGCGTAGTAGCATTTACTTGAAATCTGCATCCGGCCCTCCGTGTTGATTGTTCACTAAATCAATCGGTTTAGTGTTAAAATAGTGTGGCCAGCCTTAATCTGTCAAGAGGATTCAGCAGCAAGAAAGCGGGGAAATCGTCCAAAAGAGAGGGCGGCCGGGGAAGGGGCACCGAAAGCAAAACCGGCCCAGCTCATGCGCAGGACCGGCCGCCGAATTGCCTTGAGTTGTTCGGAACCGTCGCGGATCATTCCACTTCGAGGTTGGCCAAAAGCGGGTAATCCTCGGCGCACAGGCAGATCGAGTCCTCGACGGCGGCCTCCTGCCAGCCCGCCTCATCCAGGCGGCTGACTTTGGGTACGGTCAGGTCGAACACCGGCTCCAGGCCGAAGCGCTCGGTCAGGAACCGCCCGCAGGTCATGTTGAGCACCTCGCGCAGGGCATCCATGATCATGCTGGCCGAGAGGTCATCGGCCGAGGCGCCCAGTATGTTCACCGCGATCTCGCGGCACAGGTCGCTCGGAGCGGCCAGGCTGACCCAGCCGTTCTTCTCCCCGCTGAATTCCATCCGCGCCAGGAGGCTGTCCTCCGGCGGCTGACAGCTCGGCTCATCCTCCGCCTCATCGGCGAAAATGAACGCCATCTGCTCGAGCACATCGATCAGGCTGCGACTGAGTATCTCGCGGTCATCGGCGCTGGTGTTCATCCGGCTCCC
The DNA here is from genome assembly GCA_021372515.1 of bacterium. Classification (NCBI taxonomy): domain Bacteria; species bacterium. Next base: position 22,768 of record JAJFUG010000109.1, on the reverse strand, counting down.
CCGAATGGAAATTAGTCAAAGAGTTATCAACTGGCCCGCGGCGTGCACTGTCACTTTTCCGGAGCCGACATACAGCCGCATGGTGCGGGCCAGCATCCCACCGATATGCTCGGCGGCCAGCCTAAGGCCGTTCTTTTTCAGGAATTTGCGCAGGACCTGGTAATTGATCCGGCCCACATGGAACACCGTGTCGAAATCGAACACCTGGCCGCAGCCGGCAACCTTGAGCACCAGGTTTTCTTTCCTGGCGCCGCGGGAGAACATCTCCTCCAGCAGGGCCGGCACCCCGATGTCCACGAACTTGGCCGGACAAACACCCGCATCCTCCGGCTTGAGGCTGGACCTCGGCAGAAGGCAATGGATCAGCCCACCGAGCATGGCCACCGGGTCATGGACCGCGAGCCCCAGGCAGGAGCCCAGGGAATAAGTCACCAGCAATGCGTTCGGATCATCCGAGACCGTGTATTCAGCAATGTCCACCACGCGTTGATCGTAGCCGCTGTCCATCCGCCAGACTGCCTGCTCCATCTGCCCCTGCCTCAATCGCAGTTGCTCTGCCCGTGCCGACTCATCGTAGAACCGTCTCAGACCCCGACCACCTGCAGGCTCTTTTCCTGACTGGTCATCGCGATACGCATCACCTCGGAGACATCCAGGATCAGCCCCACCGTGCCGTCGCTCATCACCGCGCCGCCCGAGATGCCCTTGACTCGTCCCAGGGCGTGCCCGAGGTTCTTGATCACCACCTGCTGCTGTCCGATCAGCGAATCCACCACCAGCGCCACCCGTCGTCCCTGGTCCTCGACGATCATGGAAAGGGCCTGGGTCGGGTCCTCGATGGCAGCCTCGATGTTGAACAGCCGTCCGACCCGGAACAGCGGGATCAGCTCGCCGCGGAGATTGAGCAGCTCGCCGCGTCCTGACACGGTGTGAATGTCCTCGGGACGGGGTCGCAGGGACTCGACCACCGACAGCGTGGGAACGATGTAGCGCTCTCCGCCCACAATAATTATCAAACCGTCGATAATGGCCAGGGTCAGCGGCAGACGCATACTCACCGTGGTGCCGCAGCCCTGTTCGGAACTCAGCTCCACACTGCCGCGCAGAGCCTCGATGTTCTTCTTCACCACGTCCATCCCCACCCCACGGCCCGAGACATCCGTCACCTTTTTGGCCGTGGAGAACCCCGGCATGAAAATCAGGTTGAACACGTCCCGCTCCGGCATGTCGGCCCCTTCCGGGATCACGCCGCGCTCGACGGCCTTGGCGATGATCGCCTCGCGGTCGAGACCCTTGCCGTCATCCTGCACCTCGATATAGATACTTCCGCCGCGGTGGAACGCCCGCAGCTCGACATGGCCCACATCGGGCTTGCCGCGTTTGCGGCGGTCCTCAGCGTTGTCCTCCAGCCCGTGGTCCACCGAGTTGCGGATAATGTGGATCAGGGGGTCGCCGATCCGCTCGACTACCGAGCGGTCCAGCTCGGTCTCCTCACCCACGGTGACAAACTCCACCTCTTTGCCGCTTTTCTTGGCCAGGTCGCGCACCAGGCGCGCCATTTTCTGGAAAGTGGGACGGATGGGCACCATACGCATGGTCATGCCCAACTCCTGGACCACACGGGTGATCTTGCTCAAGTGGTTCATGTTCCGGGCCACCTCCGGCGAGGCGTCCTGCAGCAGTTCCTGGTTCTGGGTCACCATCGACTCGGCGATCACCAACTCGCCGATGGCGTCGAGCAGCTTATCCAGGCGCTCGGTGTCGATCTTCACCGTCTCCTTGACCTGCACCGCGGCCTGCTGCGGATCACCTGTCTTTCTGGCCTCGTTCTGGGCGCGCAGGGCATGGGCCACTTCCATGGCCGGCACACCGACTTTTTTGACCAGCACCTCGCCCAGAGGGGTTTTCCCGTCTCTCTCGGCCAGCACCCTGTTGAGCGTATCGGCCTGCACCACGCCGCTGTCGATCAGGATTTCACCCAGACGCTTGTTGGGTTCGGCCTTGATCTGACGGCCGGCGGCGGGCAGGGTCTGGCGTCCGGCCAGAATGTCACGCAGAGTTTCGATCAGCGTGGCCAGCGAGGGGTTGCTCTGCAGCGGATCACCGGTGGAAAGCGCCCCTTCCACATCCCGCACCAGCGAACGCAGAGTGTCGACCGACTCGAACACCGCGTCCATCACCGTTCCGGTGAGCAGGATATTCCCTTTGCGCGCCCGGTCCAGAAGGTCCTCGGACACGTGGGCCAGCTCCTTGATCTCAATCAGGTCCAGGAACCCCGCCACGCCCTTGATCGTGTGGAAAGAGCGGAACACCGAATTGAGCGATTCCTTCTCCTCGGGATTGCTCTCCAGGGTCAGAAGCTGCACATCCGCGTTGTCCAGGTGGCTGTTGGCCTCCTGGATAAAATCCACCACCAGGCTCTCATCCCCGGAGGGAATGTTGAGCATGCGCCCGGCCGGCTGTGCCGGTTCCTCGACCGGAGCGGGTGCGGCCTCGGCCTCAGGGGCCTCCCCGGCTTTCTCTAACGGCGCAGCCTTGGTCTCCGCCGCCGCAGAGCCGGATCCGCGCAGTATGTTCAGGATGTCGCCCATCGGGGCGGCGGACTGGCCCTCGCCCGACAGGAAAGTGAAGCTCTGCGCCAACCAATCCTTGACCAGCAGGAGGTTGTCGGTCTTATTATCGGCCGGCCCGTTTTCCAGATAGCTTTCCGTCTCGTGGCAGACCTGCTGGATATCGTTCAGGCCCAGCATGCCGGCCTCACCCTTGAGGGTGTGCAGGCGGCGTTTCAGCTCCGAGGAACTCTTGCCGGAAAACTGCTCTTTCTCCGAGGCCAGTATCTGTTCCTCCAGCTCCTGCAGCGAGGTAGCCTGGGAGGAGAGGAAATCGGACAGAATCTTGTCATCGACTATGGCCGACTGGAGTTTTTCGGCTCCCGTGGGCTCCTTGGCGCCGGACATCTGTGGCGGCAGCAGAGGGGCCACCGCCTGGGGTCCCTCGGTCAATCCGGCCTGGAAAGCCTTGACTGCCTGGCTGATGGCTTTCATGGACTCTGCCGCGGCCGCCGGCTCCATGATTATCATTTCCTCGGCCAGGTCCACCGATTTCGCCACTGCAGGTTTGAACACCCGGGCCAGATCATCCTTGACCTCGGTATCGATCTTTTTAAGCAGCTCGATGACTCTTTTAACCGACTGCAGATCCTCCGGGTCCGCCATCACCACTTCAGCGGCCAGAGCCTCGACCAGCTTCGCCAGGTCTTGCTTGGCCATCTAACCCTCCCGTACACTCGACAGCTTGTATGGTTCGCGGCGGCTTTTCAACCGCCCACCTTTAGTTCAGTCCGAGCCCTTCAATCAGAACCGGTCACCGACGATACGGCGTGTCATCCGCATGCCCCCCTCCTGACTTCTCTCGGCCGGAGACCGGTAGACGCCGGAGACAGCCACAGCCGGCAGCGACATGTGCATGGTGAAGATCGTCCCGCCGGAATCAAGACACCTCCGTTTCAACCTTCCCCCCAGAGCTTTCACCGCCCCGCTGAGGACCATGAAATCGAGCGAATCGGGCACATCCTCGGTCGTGCGGGAGGTATCAGCGGGCGCGATGCGCGACCGCACTGCGTTCTGGCTCGTGGCGCCCGCCACCAGCAGGCAGAGTTCGCCGTTCTCACGGTGTGCCGAGATGTCCAGCGATTTCACCGTCCCGGACAGCTCCGCTACGAGCGCGGCCCGCATCAGGCGCGCCACCGTGCGCACGAACCTTTCCCGGTCCGCGGACAGGACAATATCGTGCTCGATCGAGACGAAAACATGCGTCTCCGGAGGCGAATCGAGCAAGCCGAACGCGCTGCGCAGGGCCTCATCCAGCGGGAACTCGTCCCTGGCGCTGTTACAAGCCGAACTCTCGGCCAGAATGTCGATCACTCCACCCAGACTCTCAGAACAGAAACGGCCGTCCTGAAAGTCAACCTCCAGTTTCCCAAGGCGTTCCAGCGAATCCTCAAGCAGCATCCGCAGACCGGCGCCCGCCTCGGGCAACGCCGCCAGGCCCTTGCTCAGGCGGACCAGACTTTCTCCCAGCGGACCCAGGCTCCGGTGGATCTTCTGCAGCGGCTCGGCCGCTTCGCTGGCTATGCCGGCCAGCAGGGCCGTGAGCTCCTCATGGCTGAAATAATCGAGGGAGCGGGCGCGTTCGAGAGTCAGGGCCCGCTCCAGGTCGAGACGCTCCTGAACCCGGTCCAGAATGCTTTTCAGCTCGAAAAAATTGACCGGCTTGAGGATGAAATACCATGCCCCGGCCCTCAGGGCCCGCACTGCGACATCCGTGTCCGCGTAGCCGGTCACCATGACAAAAGGGACGCTGGAGTATGCCCGCACCGCCTCCAGCAACTCCAGGCCGTTCAACTCGGGCATCTTGATATCTGACAGCACCAGTTCCGGCTCGAATTCCTCGACCAGCTTAAGGCCTTCCCGGCCGTTTACCGCCAACTTTACCGCGTGCTTTTCCTCTACCAGAAACTTAGCCAGAATATTTCTTACTCCGTTGTCGTCTTCCACAAGCAAAATTCGCATTTTCTCCTCGAGGTCTGCAACACCCGTCGGGCCGACTTTATTGGCCGGCCCGACGGAGGCTGCCGGACGAGCCTCCATACCCGGCGGGGTCGGATACTCTATCACAGATTATTATTCTGTTCCGGCAAATGCATATCGCGTGCCCAAACGACCGGAGAAAAGAACTACCTGCCGCTTTTGAAATTACGACAACCGGCCCCTCCCTGCTGACTGCTCCTATGCTCGGTTTCGCACGCGTGTGCTTCAAATCGCGCGCAAGGCTCCGTCCGAGCCCAGGCTTGAGGCTTCACCCCGAACCCACTCGCCTCCCGGGCTGAACCGCGCTCGACCACTCCACCACCCGTCCGCAGATAAGACATAAAAATCTGAATTATTGTGACAATTCTTCTGTTTTTGCCCGAGTAGGATATCACAACCGGAAATCGCCGAATTCTGGCATTCAGCCAGCGGCCATTTTCAATATGCCCATCCCGATCAGCCCGCGCAAGTCCCCGCCCCTCGGCATCGGCCTGCAATCGAAACCCGCCGCCCGCCTTGCTTTCGACAGGGAAAGTTATATCTTGATAATCTCTTTCGTGGCAGGTTCGGAATCTTTCGGAATACTGTATTCGGATCGCACAACCTGTGATACCGGGAGGAATAGACCAAACAAACGAATCCGGCCTCGGTTAATCGCTCCGCCCCGGATCGGAGCGAGGGCAAACTGCGCGAAAACCGCTATCTGTTGAGTGAGTCCAGCAAAAGCCAGAAGATGGAGAGTCAGGATGACGACACGAAAAAGCGCAGTTCTGGGACAAAAAATGGATGAGGCGATCAGGACTCTGAAATCGGGCCGTCAGGGGCCGGAGGCAGTGGACAGCGCGTTGAGCATGCTCGAAACCGCGCTCACACTGCGTGGCCGTCCGCCGCGCAAACCGATGCTGGCACTGGCCGGCGCCATGGCGGCCCAGATCGAGGAGGCGGCCGCGAGCGCGACCAACCCCGACCGTGAGGCTGCGCTGCGGCGGCGTCTGTACGCCCTCTACACCGCGACAGGCCGGCGCGATTGCGCCCTCGAAAGCGCCCGTCGCTTCCAGGAGCTTACCGCCAAGTCGGCGGATTTCAGGATCCAGGCCCAGGGACTCATCCTTCTGGCCAAGGCCTGCTACTGGGCGGATGACCAGCGGGGTGCGCTGGCTTTCCAGCGCCAGGCCCTGGACCTGGCGGAACTGGCCGCCGCGCGCGGAGAGCTGTGCCTGGAGGATGAGAAATATTTCAACCGCCACCACACCCTCTGGGCTTTTCGTTTCGCCCAGAACACCTGCCGTTGGGAGGAGGCCGCGCTGACTTTCGAAAAGGCGGTGCAGGCCACCCGCTCCTGGAACGATCCGGCCATGCTGTCCGAAAGCCTGATCCTGTTCGCCGAGGCGCGGATGTTCCAGGGTGAGTGGAGCGAATGCGAACGCCTGGCCCACGAATGCGCCCGGGCCGCCATGTACGCACACAAGGGGCAGCAGAGCTGCTATCCGCTCTGGCTCTGGGGACGCTCTCTCGTCCATGCCGGGAACATCCAGAAAGCCGTCCAGGAAATCAGCCGCGCCATCCGGGTGGCGCACAAGACCGGGGACGCGGTCGGCCTGTCCGAGTCCCTGATCGCCCTGGCCGAGGCACAGGCCGCGCAGGGCGACAACCAGACCGCGTTGAAAACCGCCGAGCTGGCCGAACAGACCGCTGCCGGAGCACATCTCGGGATCAACCTGGCCCAGGTCCGTCTCTGGCGCGCCTGGATCGAGATGCAGTCCGACAGCCGCCTGGCCGGCCGCAACATCGAGCCGCTGCACGCATGCCTGGCCATGTTCGAAAATCTGGGCGTGCTGTCCGGCTGGGTCACCGCGCTGCACGCCCTGGGTCATGCCCTGGCGTTGAGCGGCAGCCCCGAGACGGCGAGAATCTATCTCGAGCTGGCCCACGGCAAGTTCCTGCGCTGGAACATGCACTGGCACGCATTCCGGGCCGAAAGCTCGCTGCACCTGACCCTGGGCTGAATCCCCGAACAGTCGGCCGGAAAATGAAAAGGGCCACATCCCTGTGGCCCTACGTTTTTCCTTCCCAATCCCATCGAATCAGAAATCCTTGAAATCGTTCTCATCCAGCGGGATCAGTTTTTCCGGGTTGGGCCTTTTCCCACCGTTTCCGTCCCCGGCCGATTTGTCCCGGACCGGAGGTTTCACGGGCGGGACGGTTTTCTGCAGCGAGGACTTGATCACCTGCTCGCGCGACGGGTTTGAGGGTGCCGGGGACACTTTTCTCAACGGCTCGGCGACCTTTGGTTTCTCGAATTTTTTCAACACCGTGACCGGCTGAGGTTCCTCCTCCTCCTCCTCGGACAGCCTGAACTCGGAGATCATGGTCCGGAGCAGCTCGGCGCGGTTTTTCAGTTCCTCGGAGGAGGCCGCCGACTCCTCCGAATTCGAGGCGTTGCTCTGGGTGACGCTGTCCATCTGGGCCACCCCGTTGTTGATCTGCTCGATCCCCTGGGCCTGCTCCTGGGCCGAGGCGGCGATTTCGGCCACCAAGTCGTTCACGTGGTTGGAGCTGTCCACGATCTCGTTCAGGATTTCGGCCACCTTTTCGGTGATGATCACTCCGCCCTCGGCGTTCTTGACCGCTTCCTCGATCATCCCGGAGGTGTTGCGGGCCGCCTCGGCGCTGCGCTGCGCCAGGGAGCGGACCTCCTCGGCCACCACGGCGAAGCCCTTGCCGGCATCTCCGGCACGGGCCGCCTCGACCGCGGCGTTCAGGGCCAGAAGGTTGGTCTGGAACGCGATCTCGTCGATCGTCTTCACGATCTTGGCGGTCTGGCTGGAGGAGGTCTTGATCCGTTTGATCGCCTCGATCATGCGCTCCATCTCCACCTTGCCTTTCTGCGCCAGCTCGCGCGCGGCGGTGGAAAGCGCCTTGGCCTGGTCGGCATTGTCCGAGTTCTGAGTGGTCATGGAGGACATCTGCTCCAGGCTGGAGGAGACCTGTTCCAGGGCGCTGGCCTGCTCGTTGGCGCCCTCGGCCAGGGTGCGGCTGCCGGCGTTGATCTCGCCGCTGGCCAGGCTGACCGCCTCCACGGTGTCTGCCACCTGCTTGAGGGCCGAATTCAGCGATTCGACCGTGGTGTTGATGTTTTCCATCAGCTCGGAGAAACGGCCCTTGTAGTTGCCGCTCACCCGCTTGGTCAGGTCCTTGGCCGCGGCGGTTTCCAGCACGTCGGCCGCGCTGTTGATCGGGTCGACCACGGAGTCGAGCAGGTCGTTGATGCCCTTGACTATTTCGGCGTACTCGCCCTTGTGCTTGGTTACATCCGCCCGGATGTCGAGCTGCCCGTCCACCGCCGCCTTGATCAGCTGGCCCACTTCCTGGTTCATGTTCTTCAGGCTCTTGATCATCTCGATCATGCTGTTGCCCAGCACGTCCTTCTCCGAGGCGGCCTTGATCCGGATCGCCATGTCGCCGCAGGCGATGTGCTCGGCGTAATCCACCTTGGCTTTCTGCGCCTCGATCAGGCCCTGGAACGCCCGCCCGATCTCGCCCAGCTCATCCGGGCGGTTGTTGATCCGCTGCATCTCGGCGCGGTCGACTCCCTCCATCTCGGTGTCGCCCAGGGCCAGCAGCTTGGCCCCGTCGGCGATATGCACCAGCGGGTTGGCGATCTTGCGCGCGATGTACCAGAGCGCGGCCATGGCGATGATCAGCATGACCAGGGAGATGAGGATCTGCTCCCACATCAGGCGGGTGGCCTCGACCGTGATCTTGTTAAGCGGCACCACGATGCTGGCCGCCCAGGGGCTTTCAGTCTCGCCGATCTGCACCGGGGCGTAAATCTCGAGCTGGCCCTCCTGGCTGATTGCGATCTCCGAGCCGTCCTGGATCACGGCCAGCTTGTCCTCCATGCCGGAGGTCTTGTAAAACGACCCCATGGTCATGCCGCGCAGCTCGCGGTTGCCGGTCACCGCGGCCAGGACTCCCTCGTGGCTGATCAGCACCAGCCGCCCGGTCCCGTCATAAATGTCCAGCTCGTCCGCCATCTCCTGAAACGGCTCCAGGCTGAGGTCCACCCCGACTATCCCGTGAAACTCGCCATCGGTCTGGATCGGGGAGACCAGAGAGGTCAGGTACGGGGCGTCGGCCGCGTCTGAGGCGCGGAACGGTTCGAGAACACAGTCCTGGATGGATTCCTGCGGCTTGGTGTAATAGGCGTTCTTGCCATCCTCGGCGTAAGTGGTCAGGGGCACGCGCACCACCTCGCCCTGGGCGTCGCGCTCCCAGCAGACCACAAACCGGCCGCTCGGATCGAAGCCGCCCTTGCCGGCGAAATTCGAGTCCTTCCCGTCGAACGCGTCCGGCTCCCAGACCGTATAGATACGGATCAGCTTGGGGTTTTCCTGAAGCACGCGCTTGAGCATCACCGCGGCGTCCTGACGGTTGAGCTGCAGGGCGTTCTGGGCATCCTTAACCGAGGAAAGCATCTGCGCCAGCGTGCGCGAGGCATCCAACGCCGATTCGATCTCGGCCTTGATTTTGGCCGCGTTGCCTCGGGCCAGCGAAATACTCTCACCGCGGGCGGCCTTGACCGAGGTCTTTCGCACCGAATAGACCATCGAACCGGTCATCACCGCCGCAGCCACGATCATACACAGTCCGGTAAGCATGATGAGCCGTGTTTTGATCGATCTGAATTTCATTCTTCCCTCCGTACCATTTTAACCGTCGATATCCTCATAAGTCCGTCCTTGCTGCGACAGGGACCGGAACGGTCAGAGCGTTCTATCAGTCATCCTCGGCGGCTTTGTCCCTGTCCTCGGAATCCAGGACCGCCTGGATGTCAAGCAACAGGATAACTTTTTCGCGGGCTTTCCCCACGCCACGGATGAATTCGGTCTTTACATTCTCTCCCAGATCCTGCGCATCCTCTATATCGCTGGAGGCGATGTCGAGCACCTCGGAAACGCTGTCCACCAGCAGCCCCATCAGCACGTTGCCGGCGCCGGTGGCGTCCACCACGATGATACAGGTCTCCTCCGTCTCTTCGATCGCTCCCATGCCGAAACGCAAGCGGAGGTCCATCACGGGCAACACCTTGCCCCGCAGGTTGATCACCCCCCGGATGTATCCCGGAGTGCGTGGGACACGGGTGATTTTCAGTATTCCGATAATTTCTTTGACCTGTAATATTTCCAAGCCATAATGCTCCTCGGCCAAGCGGAAGGTCAGGAATTTTTCCATCTGCCCCTCGACTTCATCCTGGTTCTGTCCCGGGCCGCGGACTCCTGTCCCACCATTGAAGACCTGCATCCTTCCTCCAAGTGCTGAACTAATCTTTCGGTATGGTTGTAACCGGAGTGTCTGGTCGTTTTACCGCATTCCGCAACGGGTGTTTCCACTAATCTGAGACTGGCACTGGATACCGGTGCTGGAACTTTTAGCCTTGATATCAGCACAATGAGTGCCATGCCGGTTTATATGATAATGGCTGGATTTAGAAACAGTTAAACCAAGCTGAATCCTCACGCTTGCCCGATACCGCTCACACTGCGCACAGAATGGGCGGAAACACGTCTATAACCAACTCACACATCCGTATAATACCGTTTCATTTGATAATAATGCGACAGGGCCCAGCGGAAACTTTTTTCAGGCGATTGCCAGTCGCCTCAGTAATCAAAATGCTTGTAATCCAGACGGTAAAGCAGGGCGTAAAGCACAGGCAGCAGCCCCAGGGTCAGGAGAGTGGAAAACAGCAGTCCGAACATCAGCGCCACCGCCATCGGCTTGAAAATCACATCCCCGCCGAAATACAGCGGCGCTATGCCCCCCACTGTGGTAAGGGTGGAAAGCAGGATGGGACGGATACGGTGCTGGGCCGAGTCCACCACCGCGCGGCTCAGTTCCAGACCGGAGGAATGTTCCAGGTCGATCCGGTCGAGCAGCACGATGGCGATGTTGACCACGATCCCGGACAGCGAGACCGCTCCCAGCAGGGTCATGAACCCGAAATAGGAATGCATCGCCAGCAGGCCGATGATCACCCCAATCATGCCCAGCGGAATGGTGGACAGGATAATCAACGGCTTGCGGAACGAGTTGAACTGCAACACCAGCAGCATCAGGATGATAAACCCGGCCAGGGGCAACTGGTCGAGCACCGAGTTCTGGCTCTTGCCGCTGGTCTCGGCCTCGCCGCCCAGCTCCCAGCCGTAGCCCAGCTCCCAGGTGCTCCTCTGCTGTTCCAGCCAGGGGACCATCTGCGCGTTGACACGGCTGGCGGTCATTCCGGGGGCCAGGTCGCACTGGACGGTCACGGTGCGGTAGCGGTCGCGGCGCACAATATGGGCCGGCTCCCAGGCCACCTCGATATCGGCCACCTGGCGCAGGGGCACGCTCATGCCGGTCATCTGGCTGTAGACGCTCAGGGTTTCGATCCGGTCGATATCCTCCCGTCCCGCGGCGGCCGAGCGCAGGGTGACCGGGATCACTTTGTCGCCCTCGCGGTACTCGGTGGTCTGGAAACCGCTCAGGTGGGTGAGCAGAGAGACCGCGATGTCCTGGTTGCTCACACCGGCGCGCAGGGCCCGCGGCTCGTCGATCCGCACCAGCAGCTTGGCCGCGCGGCTGCCCCAGTCATCCGATATGTTCCGCGTGCCCTCCAGTCCGGCCAGACGGTCCTTGACCTGCTCGGCCAGGGCGAAAATCCGGTTGTAGTCCCGTCCCGAGATGCGGTACTGCACGGGGTGGTCGATCGGTGGGCCGTTCTCAAGCGGCTTGACCCGCACCTCCAGGTCGGGGTAGTTGGCCCGGCAGAACGAGTCGATCCGGGCGGCCAACTGCTCGTGGAAATCGTAGTCGCTCAGGCGCACCAGGATATCGGCATACTCCGGGCTGGCGATCTTGGGGTGATGGGTGAGCACGAAACGCGGCATCCCCTGGCCGATAAAAGAGCCCCAGCCGGTCACCCCGGGCTTGCCGTGCTGCGGGTCGGCGCTCAGTTCTTCCTGCATGAAAGTCTCGATCCCGCTCACGGTCCGCTCGGTGCTCTCGATGGCCGTGCCCACCGGCAGGTCGAGCATGATCTTGACCAGAGGCGTGCTGTTGGGCGGGAAAAATATTTTCGGGATGATAACGAACGAGGCCATGCTGAGGATAAACAGGACCAGGAACCCGCCCAGGCTCACGAGCGGACGGCGCAGCAGGGTGAGCAGAAGGCCGCGGTAGCGGCGGTAGAACGGCCGCGAGAAACGCTCGGTGCTTTCCACATGGGTCTTCACCTTCAGGAAATGCACGCACAGCAGCGGGATCAGGGTCAGGGCCAGGGTCCAGGAGGCGAGCAGCGAGATCGACACTACCTTAAAAAGCGAGGCCGTGTACTCGCCGGTCACGCTCTTGGCCAGGAAAATGGGCAGGAACGAGGCGCAAGTGGTGAGCGTGGAGTTGAGCAGCGGCACCCGAAGCTCGCGGGCGCTCTTGACCGCCGCCTCCATGGCGCTATGGCCGGCCTCGATCTTGACCATGATCGCCTCGCTCATCACGATCGCGTTGTCGACCAGCAGGCCGAGCGAGATGATCATCGCCGCCAGGGAGACCTTGTCCAGGCCGATCCCCAGGTAATACATCACCAGGAACGTGGTCAGGATGGTCATCGGGATGAGGCTCGCCACCAGCACGCCGGTACGCAGCCCCAGGCTGAGCAGCATCACCACCAGCACCAGCAGCACCGACTCGATCAGGTTCAGCACGAACCCGTCCACGCTCTGTTTCACCCGCTGCGGCTCGAACACCACCTGTCCGAACTGGACGCCCCAGGGGTACTGGCCCTGCAGGCGGTCGAGCACCTGCTGCACCTGGCGGCCCAGGTTGAGGATGTTGCCGCCATCGCGCATGGACACGGCCAGGCCCAGGCAGCGGGTTCCGTCCGCGTGCATCAGCGACTGCGGCGGGTCGATATAGCCACGCCGGACCGTGGCGATATCCTCCAGGGTCAGCAGTTGCCCGGAGCCGGGCACGCTGATCACACTCTTGCGCAGCTCGTCCAGAGATTCGAAATTGCCGCTCGGTTCCACCACCAGGCGCTCATCCCCGATCATCACGCTGCCGCCGGGGATCAGGATATTACGGCTCTCCAGCATCTGCTTGAGCTGGAGGCTCGAAAGGTGCAGCTCGGACAGGCGGGCGTTGTTATACTCGACGAAGATGCGCTCCTGTTGCGCCCCCAGAATTTCCACCTTGGCCACGTCATCCAGGTGCAGAAGATCGTTGCGGGTCTGGTCGGCCACGTCTTTCAACTCGGCATAGCTGAACCCCTCGCCGGTGATCGAGATTATCACTCCGTAGACATCCCCGAACTCGTCATCCACCAGCGGCCCGATCACTCCGCTGGGCAGATCGGGCGCGGCTTTCTCCACCTTGCGGCGCAGACGGTCCCAGATCGGGCGCATCTGACTGTATTCCTCGCGGATGTTCACGTGGATCACCGACAGGCCGGTCTTGGACTCGCTCTCCAGGTAGTCGATCTCGGGGATCTCCTGGATCACTTTCTCCAGCTTGTCAGTGACCAGCATCTCCACGCGCTCGGGGCTGCCGCCCGGGAAATAGGTCACCACCAGGGCGGTGCGCACGGTGAACGCCGGGTCCTCGCGCCGTTCCATCCGGGTGTAGGCGATCAAACCGCCGATCACCACTATGAGCAGCATGGTCAGAGTGACACGGTTGTATTTGATCGCGGCTTCGGTGATACTCATCCTCAGTTCTCCGTCGCGGCGGGCAGCTTCACCCGCAGGCTGTCACGCATCCGGCTCACTCCTGCGGTGACCACCAGCTCACCGTCCCGCAGCCCGCTCAGCACCTCGAGGCCCGCGTCGGTCAGCTCGCCGACCACCACCGGACGGCGGTTCACCACTGCGAGCTGGCTATCGAGCGGCTCGGCCACATAGACGAACCGTCCGCCCTGGTCCTGGCCCACCGCGGCCAGGGGCACGATCAGCCGTTCGCGTCCGGCTCCGGCCCTGAAATACAGGGTCACCTGGGCCGCCATACCTGGATGCACCTCCGGCTCGTCCTGCTCCAGGCGCGCCGAGACCGGGAACGCGGACATCCGTCCCAGGGCCGCCACCCCCACCTCGGTCACCCGGGCCGTGAAACTGCGCCCCGGCAGGGCATCGAACTCCACCCGGGTGCTGTCCCCGACCTGCACCTGCGAGATAAGGCCCTCCGGCACCGCGATGTCCACCTCGGGACGCCGGCCCGAGGTGAGCAGCACTACCGGCTGGCCGGCGGCCACGTTCTCGCCCTCCTCGGACAGCACCGCGGCGATGGAGCCGTCCACCGGACTGACAAGCTCGGTGTAGCTAAGCTTGAGCCGGGCCAGCTTCAGCAGGCGGTCGGCGGCATCCACCGCGGCGTGGGCCGACTCGGCTGTGCTGCGGGCGCGGTCCAGGTCGTTGAGCGCGGCGTTGTTGTTCTCGTAAAGAAGGCGGATGCGCTCATAGGCGGCCGCGGCGGCGCGGTCCTGCGCCTGGGCCACATCCAGGCCCGCCTCGGCGCGCTGGACCTCCAGGCGGTATCCGGGCTGCTCCAGGCGGGCAATGAGATGTCCCGCGGCCACGTTGTCGCCCACCACCACAGGGATGTGCTCCAGGGTGCCGGGCACGCGGAAACTGAGCTTCGACTCCAGCTTGGCCTTGGCCACCCCGGGGAACACGCGCACCCGCTGCCCACCCGTGCTGAACACCGCCTGGAGACGCACCGGGCGCAGCGGCTCGGCATCCTCCGCTTTCTTCCCGCAGCCGCTCAGCCCAAGGGCCGCCGCCGCAATCAGGAACAGCGCAGTCTTTCCCGCAGCTTTATTCATCCTGCCTCCACAGCCTCGTCAGACTAAGGGTTGACCGGCCCGGCGCTGCCGGCCTGGGCGGCATACTCGCGCAGGCGGCGGAACAGGTCCTCTTTCTCGGAATCCGTACGGAACATCCAGAAACGTCCCACCGCGCGCTCCAGGGCCAGAAGGTCGAACTGGAAATCGTACACCGCGTTCTCGGCGGCCTGCGAGGCGGTCAGGTCGTAGCTCTGCGCCTCCAGCAGCTCGGTGATCGAGAGCAGGCCCTGGCCGTAGGCATCCGTGACCAGCGCCAGGTTCCGGTGCGCGGCCTCGGCCGCCTGGGCCGAAAGCCGGATCCCGGGCCAGGAGGCGCCGGCCTGGAACATCGCGGCCCGCAGGCGCTGCTCGATACGCTGGGCCGCGGCCTGGCGGGTCAGGCGAAGCTCCTCCAGCCTGCGCCCGGCCAGACTGTGCTCGGCCAGGTTCCCGCCCCCGTTGAACAGCGGCAGGCTGAACCCCAGACCCACGTTCCAGGAATGGTCGTTCATCGTGGGCAGCTCGATCTGGAACGGCAGGGACGGGGGCAGGTCGAGCTTGAACCCCTCGGCCCCGGCCCCGCTCTTGGCAAAACGCTCGCTGTACCCGGCCTGCAAGCCCACGCTGGGCGACCAGAACGAGCGCGAGGTCATTTTCCGGGCCCGCTCCTGCGCGGCGATGGCCTTGTCCAGGCGCTGCAGTTCGGGGCTGACGGCCAGGGCCTCCCGGACCATGAACTCGCGCAGGAGGGCGTAGTCCTCCGCGTTGCCGATGTAAGCGGCGAGGCGCGGGTCGCCGGTGGGAAGGTCGGGGCTGTCCAAGGGCGCCTCGCGCGGGGCCAGTGGCTCCTCCAACGGGCGTTGCAGAAGGCGGTTAAGTTCACTGGCGGCCAGGCGGACTTTCCATTCGGCCTCGATCACGGCCCGCTTGTCCATGGCGATCTGGGCCTGCCAGCGGTACAGCTCGCCCGGACCGGCATAGCCGATCTGTACGCGCATGCGGGCCAGGTCGAGGTTCTCGCGCGAGACTTTGAGGTTGTTACGGCGGATACGCTCCAGAACGCGGGCGCGCAGGATGTTCAGATAGGCGGAGGCGGCCTCGCGGGTGATATCCAGGCGGAGGCTCTCGCGGTCCAGCTCGCGGGCCTCCTGAAGGCGTTTCTGGATCTCCAGGTTGCCCCAGGCCTTGTCCGAATACAGCACCTGGGTCAGCTCCAGGCTGCCGGTGACAGTGCGCTCGGGCTGCAGCCCGAAACTGGCCTGCGCCCGGTCGGCGTCGATCACCAACCCCTGTCCCGAAAGCTCCAGGTCGGGCAGAAGGTTGGCGCGGGCGCGGTTCACCTCCTGCGCCCCGGCCAGCACCTCGCGGCTGCGGGCCTGAAGGTCGAGGTTGCGCTCCACCGCCTCCCTGACCGCGCCGGCCAGGTCTATCGCCCGTGAGGTGAGCGGTTCATCGTCGATCAGCGTGGCCTCGGTGCGTATCTCCCAGTCCGGTTTGACTTCCGTGGCCCGCGCCGTGGCCATGTTGATCGCCAGGTCCTCGCCCTTGGTGAAATCCACGCTCAGGCTCTCGGGGGCCTGCCCCAGGCGGATGCTCTGGATGTCCAGGGCCACGCGGCGCGCCAGGCGCTGAAGGTCGAACGCCGGGGCGAGCGAGGCCAGGATGCCACGCTCCACATCGCCGCGGCCGAGCATAGAGAAGCTGGGGATGCCGCGACGGGCCAGGCCCTGGGCCAGGGCGCCGAACTGGGCGTCATCCATCAGCAGCGTGGGGCCCAGGTAGACCGCCTCGTCCTGCCCGCTCAGGGAATCGAGCACAGACCCAGCCATGGCCCCGGCCAGCACGAAACGGTGTGCGTAGCCGAGGGAATCCAGACGGAGCTCCAGGCGCGAGCAGACCTCCGGGAACGCGCCGGCGATCTCCTGCCCCATAACCACGGTCAGCCGCTTGAACCCGGCCAACTCGTGGAAAACCTCAAGGTCTCGCTGAAGGTCCCGTCGGAAAGTGAGGTAGTGAAGGTTGCGCACGCCGCTGCCCTGGCCGCTCCGGGGAAACCCCAGCCCCTCGGCATCCGCCGCGAACGGAGCGATCACCGGCTTGGCGAACCCCTGGTTGTCCAAGTGGCAGGCAGCATAGGAGGAGAGGAACCCGGCGGTGATCACCATGTCCACGGACGGGTCGGCCAGAAGGCGGTCGAGGCCGCTGCGGATCGAGGCGGCGCTCCAGTCGGCCTGGATGATTTTGTCGGCTGGAAAACGAACCTCCCAGTCCCGACCCAGAAGGCTTTGGGCCTCGCTCTGCAACAGTTCGAGCACGCGGTCGTTCCCGGCCCAGGGCCCGTCCTGCAGCACCCCCAAGGTCAGGGACGGCCGTGCCGCCTGCGCCCCCAGACGCCCGGCGGCGGCAAGAAAAACACAAAGAAGCCAGAGAGCCGCTGTCGGCACACCGCGCACCCGCATTGTTCCCTCCACCCGAGCGGTCTTGTTTTTTCCACGGATTGGGCTACTTTACAGCCCGGGAAAACATAAAACCCCCCGCCTGCGGTCAAGGGAGCGGCGCATTCAGGGTTGCGTACGGGGTAAAATGTTAGGACGGAATTTAATCGACTTGGCCGTGTTTTTCAAGAGAGGCCTGAACGGTCCAGGGCTTTGATCTCATTGAGGATAATTACATGACCAATTTCTCATCCGGCGGCTGCGGAATTCTCATCGGGACCGGCGGGATCGGCAGCGGGATATTCTTTCAGTTGGTGGGTGACCACACCCTGGGACGGGATGAGAGCCGCGAGGGGGTGTTGCTGGAGGCGCGGGATTTCTGCAAGCTGCACATAATCGAGCACTATGTGGCGGCCCTGCTCGGACCAAACGCCGGGCGATCTTTCCGCACGGTGGCCCTGGGCGCCGTGGGCGCGGACTCCACCGGAGCGGGGGTGCTGGAGCTGATGAGTCGCACCGGGATCGAGGTCGACCGGGTGGAGAAAGACCCGCAGGCCGCCACCACGTTCTCGGTCTGTTTCCAGTATCCGGATTCAGCGGGGGGCAATATCACCACCGCCAACAGCGCCAGCGCGCGGGTCCGCCCGGAGGATATCCTCAAGGCGGAGGGCCTTTTCGCCGAATACGCCGGCCACGGGATCGCCCTGGCCGCCCCGGAGGCGCCCCTCGCCGCGCGGGAAGCGCTTCTGGAGCTGGCCGCGGCGCACGGGTTCCTCAGCGTGTCCGCGTTCACCTCAGCCGAGTTGCATGGAACTGAGTGCCGGGAGCTTCTGAGCCGGACCGGTATCCTGGTGCTCAACCGGGATGAGGCCCAGGCCCTGACCGGGCTGGAGGCCGCCTCAGCGGGACGGGAGGCCATTTGCCGGGCGCTGGAGGATAGTCTTCTGCCGCTCAACCCGCAGATGCGTATCTGCCTGACCCTGGGCGCGGAGGGCTCGGCCGGGTTCGAGGACGGGGCCTGGGAATTCACCCCGCCGGCGAAAGTTACCGTGGTCAGCACGGCCGGGGCCGGGGATGCCACCACGGCCGGGGTGATAGTGGCCGCGGCCTCCGGGCTTCCCTTTATCCTCCGCCCGCCGCGAAAGCGGGTCAGCCTGGGCCAGGCCCCGCTTGCCAGCGCCCTCGATTTCGCCGCGCTGGTGGCCTCGTTCTCTGTCACCGCGGCAGACACGATCCACCTGGGGGCCTCGCGGGCCGCCCTGCGCATGCACGCCCAACGCCTGGGAACCGCACTCTCCGGCCCGGTGGAGGCACTCCTGGCGGATTAAAACCCCCTCGGTCCCCCTTAGGAAAAAACAAAGGGCACGGCGTGCCGTGCCCCTACGAAAGACTTATAACCAGTCGCAACAGATTGTAACCCCATCCCCGCTCATATCGCCTGCGGATGGGCCGGCTCGGCGTGCGGGCGGAACAGCCCGATCAGGTTGCCGTCCGGGTCACGCACCTGGGCCAGCCAGCCGGTGTGCGGCACCTCGGCCTCCGCCTGCGCCACAGCCCCCCCCAGCTCGACCGCCTTTTTCAGGTACGGGGCGATCGACTCCACCTCCACGAACACCACTGGCGAGGCCCCCGGATTGACCACGTCCACCCGCTGCACACCGCCACCCACCCCGACCGGAGGCTTGAACAGCATGTAATTGCCGCCCCAGGAATCGAATTTCCAGTTGAACATTCCGGCCAGGAAACGGCGGGTGCGCTCCAGGTCGGTGGAGGAAAACTCGATGTGGCAGATCGCGTGCCGGTGCATAGCACACTCTCCTCGAACGGCTTTTACCCGGACTGAGTCTGGCTGTATATTGAGAGAAAAATGTCTCTGGAGATTAATTATCGCGGAGTGCGGGCTGAAAAGCAAGGTCGGTATGGAAAAGAGAAAACGGCTTTGAATCTGCGGCTGAAAAAATCCTCCGGCCGGGTCAGTGGAGGCGGCGGGCGGAATCGAACCGCCGAATAAAGGTTTTGCAGACCTCTCCCTTAGCCACTTGGGTACGCCGCCTGTTGACCGGAAAAAAAATGGAGCGGGAAACGGGACTTGAACCCGCGACATCCACCTTGGCAAGGTGGCGCTCTACCACTGAGCTATTCCCGCTCGGATCGTTGCGCTTTCGATATGTCAAACGATTTCAGCGTTAAGTTAATCCGGCAGGATTAGTTTGTCAAGAGAAAATGACCGGCAGCGGGCAAAGCCTTTCGGGACGGCCTTCGCTGAGGAAAAGCCCTGTCCGCCACTGGCATATTGTGGAAAAAATGTTTACTATCGTAAGAGAGTTGTATATCTTGAATGTTTACACAGTTTCCATGACCGCTGATGGTCGGGGGCTGTTGGCCGCGACTGCCGGGCGGGCCGGCCCGAACCTTTGCCAGCCGAGCGATGGAACCCTCTGAAAGCACTCCCATAGGCTCTCCCGAACATCCGCCCTCCCGGTTGCTGCAATACCGCCGAGTCCTGGTGCGCGTTTTTTCGATCAACCGCTGGTCCGAAACCCGCCTGATCCTGATCGTGGCGGTCGTGATCGGCTTGCTGGGCGGGCTGGGCGCGGTGGGGTTCCGCAAGCTGATCAGCCTGTTCCAGGGTATCTTTTTCGGACCGGGGGACAATTTCCTCGACCTGCTGCTTGCCCTTCCCTGGTGGCACCGCCTCTTGATCCCGGCCCTGGGCGGGCTGATCCTCTCCCCGCTGATCCGGTTTTTCCCGCAGGAGACCAAGGGTCACGGTGTGCCGGAGGTGATGGAGAGCATCGCCCTGCGGGGGGGGCGGATGCGGGGGCGCACGGTGTTCACCCGCGCCCTGGCCTCGGCCCTGACCCTGGCCAGCGGCGGCTCGGTGGGACGTGAGGGCCCGATCGTGCAGATCGGCGCGGCCCTGGGCTCCAGAGTGGGCCAGCTCCTGCACGCCTCGGACAACCGGCTCAAGACCCTGGTCGGCTGCGGGGCCGCGGCCGGCATGGCCGCCACGTTCAACGCCCCCATCGGCGGCTCGCTGTTCGCCATCGAGGTCATCCTGGGGGATTTCGCCCTCAGCCAGGTCACCCCGATCATCATCAGCAGCGTCACCGCCACTGTGATCAGCCGCTGGCTGATGGGTGACGCTCCGGCCTTCATAGTGCATCATATGCCCCTGGTCAGCAGCTGGGAGTTCCTGTTCTTCGCCGGTCTTGGCGTGCTGGCCGGCGGGCTGGCCTGGCTCTTTGTCACCGTGCTCTACCGCAGCGAGGACCTTTTCGAGCGCACCCGCCTGCCGGTGGTGGCCCGTCCCGTGGTGGGCATGCTGGCCGTGGGAGTGGTCGGCATCTGGTTCCCGCACGTGTTCGGCTCGGGCTACGACTCGATGGACCTGGCCCTGGACAGCCGTCTGCCGATCTTTCTGCTGCTGACCCTGACATTGCTCAAGCTCGTCGCCACCTC
Source organism: bacterium (assembly GCA_021372515.1). Classification (NCBI taxonomy): domain Bacteria; species bacterium. Next base: position 2,429 of record JAJFUG010000109.1, on the reverse strand, counting down.
GGTCACCGTGGGCAGCGGCGGCTCGGGCGGAGTGTTCGCCCCGGCGCTGTTCCAGGGAGCGATGCTGGGCGGGCTGGTCGGCTCGCTGCTGCACCTGGCCGCCCCCGGCCTGATCAGCCCGAGCGGCTCCTACGCCCTGGTGGGCATGGGAGCGATGATCGCCGGGACGATGCAGGCGCCGATCACCGTGATCCTGATAATCTTCGAGCTTACCGGCGACTATGCGATCATCCTGCCGGTGATGACCGCCAGCATCCTGTCCAGCCTGGTGGCGTTCAAGCTGCTCTCCGGCCAGTCGATCTACACGCGCAAGCTGGTGCGCAAGGGGATCAACATCTACCGCGGCCGCGACCTCAATATCCTGCGCAGCCTGAAAGTCGGGGATGTCATGCTGCCCCGGGTGGCGCTGGTCGAGGACAGCGCGCCGCTGCCCCACCTGATCGGCAAGGCCCTGACCGAGCAGCACCAGAGTTTCGTGCTGGTGGACGAGTCGGGCCGGATGACCGGCCTCGTCCCGCTGCAGAACATCCTGGAGGTGATGCAGGATGTCAACCTGCGCGACCTTCTGGTGGCCCAGGACCTGGCCCTGCTCGATTTCCCGGTGCTGGAGGCGGATGACCGCCTGGACGAGGTGATCCGGCGCTACGGGGACAGCGGGATCGAGGAGGTGCCGGTGGTCGACCCGGCGCGTCCGGGGGTGCCCATCGGCATGCTCCGTCAGCAGGACATGCTGGCCGCCTACCGCCGCGCCGTGATCCGTCACGACCTGGGCGACCACGTGGCGCGCAGCCTGACCAGCGACCCGCATTTCCACGAGGTGGAGCTGGTGGCGGGATACAAGATGGTGGAGATCGAGGCCCCGCGCCTGTTCTGGGGCCAGACCCTGGCCGCGCTCAGCCTGAGCGAGCGTTACGGCGTGCAGGTGTTTCTGATCCGCAAGGGCGTGCCGGAGGGACAGAGTAAACCCGCGCCCGGCACCGAGGGCGAGCATCAGATGCACTTCGTCCCGCGCGGCGAGGACCGGATCGATCCGGGTGACGGCCTGGTCCTGGTGGGCACGCAGGAGCACCTTAACAAGATATTCAGCCTGAGCTGAGACTGGTGGAATTGTTGAGCGAACACGCACGCTTCAGTTGGCGCAGGACCCTGGACCGTCTTCTCCTGCGTTTCCAGATACAGGAAAGCTCTTTTCTGATCATCCTGGCCGTGGTGGTGGGAGCGCTGGGCTCCTGGGCCTCCATCGGGTTCGAGCGCGCCATTCACTACGGCGCCTCGGCTGTGGAACTGCTCAGCACCCGGCTCGACCGCATGGGGCCGCACTGGCATTACCTGATGCCCCTGGCCCCGGCGCTGGGCGGGCTGGTCGTGGGCTTGATGTACAAGCTGAACAGCCGGGTGCGCGGCCACGGCATCCCCTACGTGATGCTGGCGGTGGCCAAGCGCGGCAGCCTGATCAGCCTGAAAGAGACCCTGCTCAAGACTCTGGCCTCGATCGTGACTATCGCCTCGGGCGGCTCGGCCGGACCGGAGGGCCCGATGGTGGTGATCGGCTCCGGGATCGGCTCGCGGGTGGGGCGCTCGCTGGGCCTGAGCTCCAACCGTCTGGCGATCCTGGTGGCCTGCGGGACCGCGGCCGCCCTGAGCGCCATATTCAACGCCCCCATCGCCGGGGTGATGTTCGCCCTGGAGGAAATCCTCGGCTCGTTCTCGGCCAGCGCCTTCGCCCCGGTGGTCATCTCCTCGGTGGTCTCCAGCGCGATCACCCGCGCCACCCTGGGCGATCACCCGGCGTTCGCCGTGCCGCACTACGAAATCATCTCACACTGGCAACTCATCCACTACAGCCTGCTGGGCGTGTTCTGCGCCTTGCTCTCGGTGGTTTTCATCCGGGTCTACTACGGGACGGAGGACGTGTTCAACCGGATGCGCAAGGTGCCCGAGGTGCTCCGTCCGGCTCTGGGCGGGCTGATCGTGGGCCTGGTGGGCCTCAAGCTCCCCGGGATTCTGGGGATCGGCTACAGCGGGATCAAGGCCGCCCTGTTCGGCCAGTTGGGCCTGGAGCTGATGCTGGCCCTGCTGGTGGTGAAAATCCTGACCACATCCATCACCCTGGGCTCGGGCGGCTCGGGCGGAGTGTTCGCCCCGCTGCTGTTCACCGGGGCGATGGCAGGCGGGATTTTCGGCTGGCTGTTCAACAGCCCGCTGCCGTTGCCCCACGGCGGGGCCGGGATCGAGATCGGCGCCTACGCCCTGGTCGGCAGCAGCGCCATGCTGGCCGGCTGCGGCCATGCCCCGCTCACGGCGATCATGATGGTGTTCGAGCTGACCAACGACTACCGCCTCATCCTGCCGATCATGATCGCCTCGGTGTTCGGCCTGCTGGTCAGCCGCCGCCTGTTCAAGGACTCGATCTACACGTACCGCCTGAC
>JAJFUG010000108.1 GCA_021372515.1 bacterium | reverse complement strand
GGCGCGGAAGCTCTTGCCCTCCGTGAAGTCGAGCGCGTTGGCGCGGAGTTGGGGGCTGAAGGAGGTGGGCTCGCCGTAGGTGACGGTGGCGTCCTTCAGCGTGAATTCCTGGATATTACCCTCGAGCTCGCGGCCTTGGAGATAGAGCGGGTAGTAGCCGGCGCGGGTATTGGTAAGGCGGACTTTCCCGGTGTCGAGGGCGTAGGTGCCCTCGTCGGCGATGAGGCGGACGGCGCCGCGGGTGAGGACGAGGTGACCGTGCGCGGTGGCTTGGTGGGCCTGGTCGTTGTAGCGGATCTCGTCGGCGGTGAGGGTGAGCTCGCCGTTCCGTATCAGGGCGTCGGTCTGGGCCGAGAGGGCGTCCCCCCCTGCGGTGACAGTGAGCGTGCCGTTTTCGATCAGCACGTAGCCCAGGCTGGCGTCCTTCTCGTTGTCCGACTTGAGCCCGTCACCGGAGGCGCTCACCGTGATACGGCCGTCCTTGACTATCAGATAGTCCTTGCCCCGGATACCGTCGTCCTTGGCGCTGACCGTGAGGGTGCCGCTCGCGATCACGAGCCCGTCCTTGCTCGTGATCCCGTCGTCGAACCGCGCCTCCACGGTGAGCGCGCCGTTGCCGTAGACAGTCAGGTCGCTCTTGCTGAACACCGCGGCGTTGGGCTCCTCCTCCGCCGCGTCGTCGTAGACATAGGAGCTGCCGTCCTTCAGCTTGTTCGTAGTGTTGTCGGCCAGCACGAGCATGGCCTTATCGGCTTTCTTGATATAGATCGGGGCGCTGGAGGAGCTGGTGATATCCACCCCGTCCAAGATCAGCCGGACCATCCCGGTTTCCTCGGTGTTGACCACCACCTGGCCGTCGCTCAGCGTGCCGCTCAGCACATACGTTCCGGCGGAGTTTACAGTCACCGTGCCGCCCTGGGCCGTTGCCCCGGCCGCGCTCACGCTGGCCGAGCCGCCGTTGAGAACGATCTGCACCGCTTTTTCGCCGTCCCAGGTGTAGTCCGCAGCGTCGTCATGGCTGACTCCGTTGTCCGATTCCGCGTCCGGCACGGTCTTCGAGCTGCCGCTGCCCGAGCCCGCCCCACCGCTGTCATCGCCGCCCGAGGCGGACACCGGGTCGGAGCCGCCGCCGCAGGCGATGAACAGGCACAGCACGAAAACCCAAGCCCCCAGGAACTGCGTCCATTTTCCTCTCATAGTCCACTCCCGCGGTAAAACCGATTATCCACCACAACTGCCCGGGACAGGTCACAACGTTCGACGCCCCGGCAGAACAATTCTGTGGTTGAGACGTCGTTTTGTGCGATTCCTTGCGCTTTTATTAGGGGAGTGTTAGAGGTCCGCTTCCAAAAAAGAGCGGTGGCAGCTTTGAACGGTCAGGAACTTGCATCCCGGAATCGCAGGGCAACTACTTTCTTGTCCTTTTCCGGCTTGTGGAAAAGGACTAAAAGACGCTTCGGGGCCGTAAACTCGCATTGGCCTCGGCTTTTCTTCCGCCCGCGGTGTACGCGGAGCACCTCTGGCCGCTGCCTGTGTTGCGGGGCGACGCTGACGCTGATTGCCCGCCCGGCTTCGGGGGCTTCATTTGCCTCCGCTGTGCACGGGTCTGTTACTGCGCTCCTCTTGTGCGGCTCGGACAGAACGGCCCCGGACGGCCCTGCGGGCCGCTTGGGAACAAAGCCAGGATACGGAAGATGTTCCAGAAGCAGCCCGGCCCTGACGCAGGCCTGGATACATGATAGGCCTTAAACATCTGTATTTCCTGTAGCGACACGGCATGCCGGGCACGGCTTAGCTTCCTTACGACCCTGCCTGCAACTTCCTAAGCCGGACAACGCTGATCGGTGGGGGATGGTGCCGGGCACGGAAAGGCCCGAACGGAGGGCCGATTTCAGCTCCCGCCCGGGCCTTTGTTCCGGGGCCAGCGCGCGCTGCTGCCGCCGCGCTCAGCGCGGCGGACGTCCCTGCCCCGGTCCGGGACGGTTTTTCTCACGTTCCTTCTTCATCTCGGCGAGCTTGGTTTTCTGCTCATCGGTCAACAGGGCCGAGATTTTTTCTTCCTCGGAGTCCATCAGCTTTTTCATCGCTTCCATGGACTGCTCCCGGTCGCCGGAGCTGTTCTCTCGCAGGGACTCCATCTGTTTCTGCATGTCCTCCAGGATCGGCTTTATCTTCGCCACCTGGTCATCGGTCAGGTCCAGGTCTTTCCGCATGCGCTCCAGACGGTCCTCGACCGAGGGCGCCTTTCCTCTTTGGCCGCCTCCACCGCCCTCGCCATCCGGCGGAGGACCCTGCTGCGCCAGCGCGAAAACGACCGTGGCCAGGGCCATGAACAGAGTCAATAAGAGAGTCTTCCAGTTCATCTTCCCACCCCTTTCAGCTTGATATTGAACGCATCTTCCGTATAAATATCCGGGCGCCAGGCCGGCTCCGTCCCGGATCCCATCCAACATAAAACAGGCATTATCTGTGACTGCGGTGGCCCCACAATCGGTCAGGCGGACATATCGAACCGGGCGTTCTGAATAAGGTTCAGCACGCTCCGGGTTTCTTCCCCGGACAGGCCGAGTTCACCCAGCAGGTCGGTGATGCGCGAAATGTTGCTCTCGGCCTCCGAGGTATCCCCGCTCTGTTCTATCGTCTTGCCTATCATCTGCTTGAACGCGTTCAACTCCTGCGTTCCGCTCTTGCCCATCTGCGGCAGGCCACCCATCTCATCCAGCTTGGAGGAGAGGGAATTGAGAAGCTCCTCCCGGCTTATTACCCCGTCGCCGTTCGTGTCGGCCGCGGCGAAATTCTCGCTCAGGTCGCCGAGTTCATCCAGGCTCAGGGCGTCATCCCCGTCGGTGTCGAGCTGGCTGATCAGCTGGTCGCTCATCGAGGTCGCATCCATCTGGGCGGGCGGAGGCGGCGGAGGTGGCGGCGGGCCGGCTTGCTGCATCCCGGAGGCCTCCTCCTCGCCGGACAGACTCTGCATCTGGGCCTCGATCGCCGAGGCAAGCTCATCCCCGCTGATCAGGCCGTCGCTGTCCGTGTCGGCCGGGGCCAACTGCTCGGCCAGATCGCCGAGTTCAGTCTGGCTCAGGCTTCCATCCCCGTCCGTGTCCAGACTGCTTATCATCTGGGCGCTGATCTGACCGGAGTCCGGGGGCGGCGGCGGACCGGCCATCATGCCCGGTCCGGCCATGGCCTGGCTGTTCTGCATCCCGGCCGAAAGGGCCGCGAGCAGCTCATCCTGGCTGACCAGGCCGTCGCTGTCCGAATCCGCGCCCTCGAGCTGTCCGGTCAGGGTGCCGATTTCCTCGCTGCTCAGGCTCCCGTCACCGTCCGTATCCAGCAGGTCCATAAAGTTCTGGCTCATACCGGACACATCGGGCTCCGGCCCGTCGGGCGGCCGCTGCATCGACTGCACCTGTTGCGCACCGGCCAGCCGCCCGGCCCCGCTGATCTCCACTCTGTCCCCGAAAGCGGACACACTTGCGGAGACATTACCACCGGCGGCGGAATCACCTGAAACGGACTGGCTGTTGGTTCCGTTGATGGTAAGATTTCCAGCCATCCTTCCCGTTCCAAATAATTGCCACATGGGTGTGATGCCGCTTGTTCCTTGGATAACCATACTGGCACCTCCATCGCCATCCCTGGCAAAGTTGAAATTACATCCCTATTTGCAGGGCCACCTGCAGTCAGTCTCGTCTCGGGACGACAAGTCCGTTTTCACCTCCGCTTTGTCGCTGTCTTCCCGGCACTGCGAACAACCTGTCGACTGTGGGGGTTGGACGTAGTGATGTCCGGTTAGGTTTTTCATATCAGTTTTACGGGCGAACTCAAGGTTTACCCCCTCGACATCGCCTGGCATCCCAGGAGGCGAAACCGGCTTGCGGCTGTCAGGCCGCCGCAGTTGCGCCTTTGGGGGCCGCACCTGTCTGAGCCTCCCGCCAGGGCAGCGTGCAATCGAGTGTGAAACGGCCGGTTCAGTAATTCCCCATGGTCCGGCGGCGATTCGCGGCAGCGCCGCCGCTGCATCGCGGCAGCGGAATCGGAGCTTCAAGCACACCGAGGTTGAAGGAGAGGCTCGGCTGGGACGAGTTTGCGGCCCCCGCTGGCTTTGCTGCTTTGGCCGAAACCAAAGCAGAACAGAGTCTTTCGGCTTCTCACGGCAAGTTCCTAACCGGACATTGCTGGGTTGGACGCTCTTTGCGTTCGGTTCCTTGCGGAAAATCGCCGAAAACCAAAGGATTTTTTCAACCGGAGGAGGGCAAAGAAAAAGCCCTTCTCCGGGGTCCGGAAAAGGGCTGGCTGCGAAACAGAGCGGGGACCCGCTCGATCAGGGCGAGCTTTCGCTGCGGCTCCCGGGCGAGTCGGGACGGCGCTCCGGCTGAGGGTCATCGCGCGGAGACAGCGGACCGCCTCCGGGAAGGCCGCCCGGGCCGCCACCCGGATGGTCGTGGAAGATCACCTCGGTCATAAGGCGGCGCAGACGGTCGGTCTGATCGCTGCCGCAAAGCTGTTTCAGGGCCAGGAAATATGAGTAGTTCTGAGTTTCCAGCTCGCCCTGCTTGAGGCTGATCTGCCGAAGCAGCTCTGCCGCCGCCGCCGAATCGGGCGCAGCCTCGAAAAGGCCATCCAGCAACTGGCGCCGCAGCTCCATGCTCTCACCCATCAGGCTGCGGACCCGCTCCTGGTGGGCGCTGCGCAGCCGCTCGAAAGCCTGGGCCTGGCTGTCGCTCCACTGGAGCTCCTCTTTCAGGAACTGGGCAACGTTGTCCTGTCTGCCGGGGAATCGCGGAGGACGGAAATCGGGCCGCCGCAGCTCCCGGTACCAGAGCGTGGAGAGGGTGGCGACATTCAGCACCAGCAGAAGCAATATCATCCAGGCGGCCGCCCGCTGCTTGAAAAGGACTTCCATCGTTCGACCCTGTCAGTAAAGGATACTCTGGCTCTGGTTCAGCGAAACGTCCTCGGCCAGGGAACTGATATACTGCGTGCGGCTCTGGTTCTCGCTCTGCGTGTGCCGGTTCAGCAGCACCATGGCGCTGAGGATGTTCAGCATGAGCAGGAATATGATGAACACCGGCCGGATCAGACGGCCGGCCAGCCGGATCACCACGGCCTGGGATCGCCGGCCCTCGAGGTTTTCGAGACGCGCCAGCACCCGGGCGGCGAAAAAGGGGTCCTCCGGCATCCGCTCGACCCGGTCGAGACAGTCCAGAGTCCTCTGGACTTCCGCCTGTATTTTCCGCGCTCTGTTCACGACATGAGCCCCTTTTACACACTTAGACGACATCCGCGGAATAATCCTGCGCTTTTTTACAGGATTTTCTCGAAGCCGCGGGTCAGGTTGCGCTGCAGGCCGAGCTTGGCCCGGTGCACCAACGCCTCGACCGCGGGGACACTCAGGCCCATTACAGTCGCGACATCCTTGTAGCTCAGGTCCTCGTACTTGATCAGCGTGATCGCCACCCGCTGGTTCTCGGGCAGACTGTCGAGGGCCTGTTGCAGGATTTCGCGCCGCTGCTTGTCCTCCAGCGCACGCTCGGGGTTGCAGTTGTCCGGCGCAGCCACCTGGTTTTCCACCTCCGCCAAACCTAACATCATTTTGATCGTGCCGAAACGTTTAATGCGCCTCCGCTTGCGCAAACTGTCGATGGACTTGGTCACCGCGATCCGGTAGACCCAGGTCGACAGGCTGGAGTCGCCGCGGAAGCGCTCCAGCGAGCGGTAGACCTCCACGAACACATCCTGGGCGATCTCCTCGGCATCCTCCACGCTGTCCAGGAAACGGTAGCAGATATTCCTGACCCGCTCCTGGTGCCGCTCGATAAAGTCCCTGAACGCACCCGGGGCCTGAAGGTCGGGCACGGCCTCGCGGGGGGACGCATCCGTACTGCCGCTGTGCTTGATTTTAAAGGACACGTTCGGGCCTGTGCGTGACACGGAACACGTGGAATAGTATTCAGCGTCAGAAAAGGCCAGGCTGGTTCTCGCATGGAGACCCTTGACCGGAAGGTATGGAAGACCGGCTGGCGTGCTGACTGTTCGATATTCCGCCCGCTTCTGCGGGCGGTCTGACTTATGATACACTGTTTCGCGGAAAGAGTTCTCGTTCTCGACAGGCAGCCGTCAGCTCGCCCTCTCTCAGCCGAACTGTCTGCGGTAACTCTGGGGCGAGATGCCGGTCATCGTTTTGAAACGGCGGCTGAAATGGAACGGGTCGGCGTAACCCAGCCGGGAGGCGACCTCGGCCACCGAGAGCCCGTCCACGCACAGCAGCTCGGCGGACTGCTTGATTTTCAGCATGTCCAGATACCGCTTCGGCGTGTAGCCGGTCTTGCGGAAAAAAACGCGATGGAACTGGCAGAGGCTCATGTTGCAAAGCTCCGCCATCTCCAGGTTGGTCCAGTTACGCGCCGGCTCCTGACGCAACAGTTCCAGCAGACGGGCGACCTGTGGATATTTCTCGCTGGCCTCGCCCTCGAAACGCTTGAGGAAAAGGTCGACCAGCAGGTTCTGGAGCAGACGGTTGGCCTTGATCTGGGAGGTGAACGAGGGGTCGCGCACCTCCTGGATGATCGGCAGCAGAAGGCGGGCCTCGCCGAACGCGTGCAGGCCGTTGGTTATGATCCCGCTCTTGAACAGGTGGTCGGCCAGCGGCCCGCAGAAACAGATATAGTCCTGCACGTAGTCGGCCTTGTACCCGTCGTAGTCCTGCACGAACCCCGGGGTGGTGAACACGGCCCGCCCGGGCTCGAAAATCTCGGCCCCTTTCTCAGGGGTCCAGTACCAGCCCCGGCCCTTGTAAAGGTGGGAGATGCCGTAGAACTGAAGGTAGCGGGGATGGATCGTATCCCGCGCCGCGGAGCGCTGGCCCTGGATCGCGGAGAAGATGCGCAGGCCGTAATCGGCGTGCACCGGCTGCTCGCCCTCCGGTATCTGGTGGACCAGGTAGTCGCCCTCCTTGCGGACCGGGTTGACTGTCAGGTCCTTGTAGCTCTGTTTGGTATTGGCATGCGATAGTATAATAATATCCATTCCAATCCCGCCGTTCTGAGTTATTATCTTTACCGTTACCGCATTAGAATTTCCGGCCCGTGATTATTATATCCAAATATCGGCATCCCGCAACAGGGATGTGCATATAGAGGCTGTTTCGCAACGGCAACACCGGCACAGGCAGACCCATCCCCCGACTGAACGCGGAGAGGCCGCGGCCCGGCTACTGGCCCGGGTGCCGATAAAGGCCCTCTTCCGGTTTTGATCTATCGCTTGCAACATCCCATTGAAACCGCAGCCGGATATCCGCGCCCTTACCCCGGGGAAAGGACAAGCATGGGTAAAGTCAACCTCGACCTTGTCATTTTCGTCAGCTACGTGGCATTCGTGTTCGCGGTCGGCCTGCTGGCCGTGCGGAAGAAAGACGTGTCGGACGACTATTTCCTGGCCGGACGCAACCTCACCTGGTGGCTGATCGGCGGATCGCTGATCGCGGCCAACATCTCGACCCATCATTTCGTGGGCATGTCGGGCCAGGGCTATTCCATCGGGCTGGCGATCGCCAGTTACGAGTGGCTGGCGGCGATCGCTCTGATCCTCTACGGCAAGTTCTTCCTGCCCTACTACCTGCGCAGCCGGATCACCACCATGCCCGAGTTCCTGGAGCTGCGCTACGACCACAAGGTGCGGCTGGTGTTCGCGGTGATCAGCCTGGTCGGCTACGTGTTCATCGAGCTGGCCGTGGTGCTCTACACCGGTTCGCTGGCCATGGAGTCGATCTTCGGGCTGCCGCTGACCTGGGGCCTGGCGATCCTCTGCCTGGTGGCCGGGGGCTACACATTCTACGGCGGGCTGAAATCGGTGGTCTACACGGACATTCTCCACGTGACCGTGCTGATCCTGGGCGGCCTGGCGGTCACCGTGATGGGCCTGATCAAAGTCGGCTCGGTGAGCCCCGGTTACAGCGCCAGCGTGCTGGGCGGCCTCCGGGCGGTGCTGGACGGCAGCCCGGAAAAGTTCCACATGGTCCAGTCGTGGAACCACCCGGAGCTGCCCTGGGTGGGGGTGTTTTTCGGCGGTATGTGGCTGGCCAACGTGTTCTACTGGGGCTGCAACCAGTTCATCACCCAGCGCACCCTGGCCGCCAGGAGTGTCTGGCACGGCCAGATGGGGGTGGTGTTCGCCGGCTATCTCAAGCTGCTCGTGCCGGTGCTGGTGGTCCTGCCCGGGATAATCGCCTACCGGCTGTACGCTCCCGGCTCGGGGCTGCTGAGCGATGAGTTCACGCTGGGCAAGGCCGACCTGGCTTTCCCGACGCTGGTCAAGAACCTGATGCCCGCGGGCCTGTCGGGCCTGGTGATGGCGGGCCTGATGGGCGCGGTGATGTCCACCATCGCCTCGCTGCTCACCTCCAGCGCCTCGATTTTCACTTTCGACATCTACAAGCGGCATCTCGACCCTGGGGCGGACAACCGCAAGCTGATCCGGATCGGGCAGGCCGTGACCGTGGTGGTGCTGGTGATCGCCACCGTGTTCGGCTATTTCCTGCGCGATCTGAGCGCGATTTTCACCTACATCCAGAAATTCTGGTCCATCGCCTGGCCCGCCGTGACCGCCGTGTTCCTGGCCGGGTTTTTCTACCCGCGGGCCACGGCGCGGGGCAGCCTGGTCGCTCTGGTCGCCGGGCCGGTCTGGGCCCTGCTTTTCACCCTGGCCGACTCCCTGGAGCTTGTTCCCCGCCTGGCTTTTCTCAACCGGGCCACTCTGGATTTCCTGTTCTGCTGCCTGATTCTCTATTCCCTCAGGCACAGGGGCCCGGAAATCCCGGCCGGCGCGGTGGTGGACCGCTCTTTCAGCGCCGAGGCGCTGGCGGAAAGGGCAAGTCTACCCTGGTTCAAGCAGTTCAAGCTCTGGAGCACAGTGCTGATCGGTATTGTGGTATTTCTATACATCCGGTTCTTCTGAGAAAAGGAAAGAGATCAAGTGACACACCGCGAGCGGGTGCTGACCGCACTGAACCATGAAAGTCCCGACCGCTGCCCGATGCAGATCAGTTTCACCCCCGAGTTCGCGCTACGGCTCAAGGCCGAGCTGGGCCTGGGCGAGGCCGGGCAGCACAACCCACACGGGGGAGGGAACACCTACGCGCTCGAACGGGCGCTGGGGGTGGATATGCTGCTCAGCTCGGTCGGCTGGGCCAACAGCTACTACGAAAAGCCGGAGCCCTACACCGATGAGTGGGGGGTGGCTTTCAACATCGCGGAGTATTCGACTCCCTACGGCAAGGGCCATTACACCGAGATGAAAGGTTTCCCCCTGGCGCGCCAGGGCGCCATCGAGACCTACCGCCCCCCCGACCCGGAGCGGCCCGAGCTGTACCGTGACGCCGCGGAGACGGTGGCAAAATACAAGGAGGAGTACTGGATCGTGGGGGTGACTGTCTGCACCGTGTTCGAAACCGCCTGGGCCCTGCGCGGCCTGGAAAACCTTCTGACCGATCTCCTTCTGGACCCGGAGCTGGCCGGGCGGATACTGGACATCCCGTTCCGCTACCACCTTCGCGCCGCCGAACGTCTGGTGGACCTGGGCGTGGACATGATCTGGACCGGGGATGACGTGGGGGCGCAGACCGGGATGCTGCTCTCGCCGGATGTCTGGCGGAAATTTTTCAAGCCCCGCATGGCCGAGTTCTACGCCCGGCTCAAAGCCAAAAACCCCGCGCTCAAGATCGCCTACCATTCGGATGGCGACATCGAGCCGATTATCGATGACCTGGTGGAGATCGGGCTGGATGTGCTGAACCCCGTGCAGCCGGCCTGCATGGACCCGGCCCGGCTCAAGCGGCGCTACGGAAAGAATCTGTGTTTCTGGGGCAGTATCGACGAGCAGGCGACCCTGCCTTTCGGCACCCCTGAGGAGGTGCGGGCCGAGGTGCTCACCCGCCTGGACACGGTCGGCCGCGACGGGGGCCTGATCCTGGGGCCCACGCACCACGTGCAGCTCGACACCCCGCTGGAGAATTTCCGGGCCATGCACGAGGCTATCCTGAACACCCCCTGCCGCTGACCGGCGGGCCGATAAATGCAGCCATTCACTTTTCGAGAAGGAGCGGCCGGATGAAAACAACTCTTTCCAGACTCGCAGCCCTTATCTGCGCCCTGTCCCTTGGCCTGGGCGCGGCAGCCCGCGCCGAGGTGCGGGTCGCCCAGAACGGCCAGACCCTGGAGCTGTCGAACCGCTACGTGAGACTGGAGTACGACCTGGAGCACGGCACCTACCGGGTGGGCGACAACTCCGGCGGACGCCCGGTCATCGAGTACGCGGTCTGCGAGGTGGCGGATGTCTACGGCTCCAGCCGCTCCTCGGACCCTGGATTATCCCACGCCTGGACCAGCGAGGCGGTGAGCGACGAGCTGGGCTCCGGCCAGAAAATCACGGTCACGAGCAGCAGCGTCAAGGCCCCGGGGCTGATCTGGCAGGCCACTTTGTACGAGGGCCGCACTTTCCTGGTCCTTAACGCGGGCCTGGACAACCGGACCGGGTTCCGGGTGCAACTCTGTCAGATACACCCGCTCAAGGCGGCCGCGTTCCAGGGTTGCGACCTCGACAGCGGCTGGGCCACGCTGGACGGCAACGGCGGCGGGGTGCGCACCGAGGTGCGGCGCGACAGCACGCTCAAGTGCTGGAACAACCTTCTGGCCACGTTCGGCGCGGGCAAGGCACGGCGTTCCCTGGTCATCGGCGGCCTCACTTATCACGAATTCGAGAAATGGGCCGCGGTGACAAAATCCGCCGGCAGCCTGAGCCTGGACCTCTGGAGCCAGGACCCGGTGGGACGGCGGGTCGACCCGGGCACGCGCTACCTTCCCGATGAGCGCTGCTATGTCGATTTCTCCACCCCCGACCCCTTCGCGGCCTTGGAGCAGTACGGCCTGGCGCTCAAGGCCGCCCAGAAAATCGACCCCGCCCCGTACGATTTCCCGACCCTCTGCCTCTGGTACGCGGGCATGCCCCAGTACGGCGGCGGGCCGGAGAACAACAACTCTGCCGGCGCTGTGGAGGAGATGGAGCGGATCCGGGCGAGCGGGTTCCAGAAATACTCGCGGGTGGCGGTGCGCCTGGTGCCGGACAACTATCAGACCAACAACCAGCAGGGCTGGTGGGATGACGCGCACTGGCAGATAAGCCCCAACACCGCCAGCAGCATGGGACCCTGCTACCGTCCACCCTACGAGACCACCGCCAAGTGGGCCGGAGCGGTGGCCGAGCTGGGCGGAATCCCGCTGACCTATTTCCAGTCGGCGCGGCGCTCCGAGGATTACTGCTACTCGCACCCGGAGCACATGCTGTTCAACGATCCCGGCCGACGGTTGAAACCGGAGGAGAGAGGGCGCGTGTTCTGGTGGGACGATGACCAGCCGCCGCTGGTGGGCTACGATTTCACCGACTCCTCGTTCATCGCGCACCTGCGCCAGGTCTACGCCAACCTGAACTCAGGCGGTGTGCGCGGCCTGATGTACGATTATCCCGCCGAGTCGGGCTGGTTCCCGGACGGCGGGTTCGAGGACCCCTATGCCACCACGGCTGTAGCCTACCGCAACATTTTCCGTTTCGCCCACGAGGGGCTGGCCAAGCCGAACTACATCCACGAGCGCACCCTGTCGCGCGGCTCGGATGTGACCCTGGGGCTGGTCGCCTCCCAGCGCACCATGGGCGACAACGATGAGTTCAACCCCGCCATAATCACCCCCTCCGGCCTGCGCTGGTACAAGAACCGCGTGGTGCTGAGCTACGACACCGATGCCAAGAACCCGAACCACGTGTTCCCGGCGGGCCGCGACGGTGTGCGGGCCATGTACACCATGTGCTACGTGGCCTCGGGACGGCTGCTGCTGGGGCTCAGTTTCTCCCGGATGACCGCCGAGGAGCTGCACGACCTGTCCCGCGTGTTCCCGTTCCACACCGCGCCGCAGTCCGCCCGCCCGCTGGATGCTTTCAGCGGCGGCAAGTACCCCGCGGTATACGATTTCAAGGTGAACGACCGCTGGCGCCAGCTCACCCTGTTCAACACGAAAACGGAGGGCGGCGAGTGGCCCTCAATCAACGGGGAGGAAAAAGGCCGGGGCGTACCGGTGGCGAACACGTTCCGGGTGAGCCTGGGCGCGGAGAACGTAGCGGGCGGCCTGGCCCTCGACCCGGTGAAGAACTATTATGTCTACGATTTCTGGAACGACTGTTTCGTGGGCACGTTCCGCGGTGACAGTTGCCTGGTTGAGGACCTGCGCCCGGGCGAGGCCCGGATGCTCTCGGTCCATGAGCAGGAACCCAACCCGCAATTCATCTCCACGGACCGTCACCTGATGCAGGGCTATGTGGACTTCGCCGGTCAGCCGGTCTGGGACGCGGGCAAGGGTGAGCTGGCGGGAGTGGCGAAAGTGGTGGGGGGTGAGACTTTCAACATCACGCTCGCGCTGAACGGGTTCAAGCCGGGCCCGGCCAGCGCGGACGCCGGGGCCGGAATCAAAGTCACCGCGCTGGGCAACGGCCTGGCTCGCCTGTCACTCGACAGCGCGCGCAACGCCGAGGTCCGGTGGCGGGTGGCCTTCGAGCGGAAATAGCGGAAAGCGCATTCAGGGATGACTTTCTCCCGCAAAACATGAAAGCCGCAGACCCCGCGGGGTGTGCGGCTTTGCTATGTTTGGCTCCAAGAACAACACAGACGGGGAAATAATATAATACTGACCTTACACTCACTAACTGCAATAATCACGATCAGCCAAAATCAACCATCAAAGAAGTCTAGGGGTAAAAGCGAAAGTATCTTTCGCAAGAAACTCTCTTACCAACTCTTTGGACCAAGGTTCATTCAATTTTTCTTGGTCTACGTCCATTGCGAGTTTCTCCAGTTTAATAAAACTGCCACTAAGTGAAGTGCCCCTTCTCTCAAAAAATTCGGCACTACTTAAAGCGACTGCAACATCGTCCGATTCCGCACGCCACTCAAACGCAATAGCAACATGTTTTGATGTACCAATCTCTTCATCTATATAAATAGCACCGATTAATCTCAAACTTTCAGTTTCTATGTTGAGACGTAGTTCTTCTCCTAGCTCTCGTCCGACGCATTGAAAAATAGGATTTCCTCTACTTGCATCCTCGCGTCGAACGTGGCCTCCAGCCCATATAACAACCTTTTCATGTAAAGGACTTTCCTTGGATTTCTCTCGACGGCGCAGCCTCAAAACATCACCACTTGCATTGCGAACAATTACTATCGGAAGAGCCTGTACAACATCTTTGTTTTTTTCTATGCTGTCTCGAGACAGAAACTCTCCTCTTTCAGCGTATAATTTTATCAACTTTTCAGCCTCCGACGCGTCAATATAATTTTTCCCTTTAAACAATGGCTTAACGTTTTTCTTGGGCAAATATAGGATTTCTTCTTTTATTTGTTCTTCTACTAAATTCAAAATTATATCTGCAATAATCTCGGCCGTTCGCTTAGGATTGTCCTTTGTTTCGCCAAAAGAAGTATCAATTCTGAAAATTCGAAAGTCATTTTCCAACCGCTTAGCACATTCCAATGTTTTTTCCTTAAACTGCTGGAGAACTTCTGGATTCATAATTGACCCCTTCCCATTCTCGACAGGCAGCACTCCTTGTTCACGCTTCATGGCATCTTCAGGAGAAACTATCATAACAATAACAGCCGAAATGCGTTTTTTCCAATCGTCAACACACAAAAACTGTTCAATTAATCGACGGTCAGCCCCGCGAATTCTTGCAAGTCTTTCTAACATGGACATCCAACAAATTGAATCGAATATACCTCTGTCTAATATCAAAACGTGGGGGTCGCCAACACGGGGCGGATCCTGCGTCTTTTCTAAAACTTGTGCGAGAGTCATGCATGCCGTCCAAACATTAAAATTGGCATGCTTTTTATCTCTAATTGGACACACAGACGCGCGTTCTACAACAATTTCGGTTTGAAATCCGCAACGTTTAAGAAATGCCTGAACCTGCATGAGAGTACTTGTTTTACCTGCTTTGGGCACTCCCGCAAATTCGATAACAAGTGGCTTACGCCCAGCCTCTGCAAATCGTTGAGCAGCAAGTTCTGCTCGCAATTGAAGATCGGATTTCACAAGACCTCCGAACAGTTATAGTGTGCTTATTGTTAAAAGAATCAAATTATCCAAGCAATAAATGAGATATTTTGCTGTTTTCTCAATACCCAATCTATGTTCATTGCCAATGATCACTCGGGCACATATCTCCTAATTTAGCCTTGTAATAATGTTATCTGGCCCTCCATATAACTTCCCAAATTCAAGGCCAAATAAATGGTTCCATTTGATACCAATCTCAATGAACGGCTCATCATTAACGCTTTATAACCCCGCTTTTGGTGCAGTTATGATTTTCTTTTCACACGTACATGTAGCTTAAATAAATATATCCGCCCATGAAGAAAATACGCAACGGTTCAGTCCTAATCCGGCCCCGCGCCCACGACCCTGTCCGGCCGCGCCCCCTGGGCCGCGGTGAAAGTCACCGCGCGGCGGTGGCCCTCCAGGTCGATCAGGGTCAGACGGTGCTCGCCGCGGGGAAGGAACACCGCCATCTCGTGCAGCCCCGCGGTCGCCCCCAGGTAGCGGTTGTCCACGTACCAGTGGACAGTGGCCTCCGTGTTGCTGTGGGCGGCCCTGAGCACCACTTTCTGCGGCTCACCGCCGCTGCCGCGCGGTATCCAGATACCCGAGCCGGGCGGAGGGTAGACAATCTGCAGCGGGTTCTCTCCGGCCTGGGTCGGGCAGGACTGACAGTGGCGCGGCAGCTCGTCGGCCTTGTAACCGCGCTTTCTGAGGTACCCGGCGGCATCCGGGGGGAAAATCAGCAGGGTGTCGGTGCGAACCGGGCCGCTGCCCCAACAGAGCGAGCAGGTCTGGTCGCCGGCGGAGTCGAGGCGGCAGACAAGATGATAGGGGCACAGCCGTCCGGGGCCGGCCCCGGCGGGCGCCTCGGCCCACTCGGTCCGGGGGCAGCGGCTGGAGGCGGGATATCCGCTGGCCGCGCAGATTTTCACCCGGCGCAGGTCGTATTCCGGGCGGGTGAACCACTCCAGCGCGCCGGCGCGCGGCAGACGGGCCAGTATCTTGAACAGCAGCGGGCCGGCGCTCCTGGCCCCGCCCAGCTCCGGGTTGCCCAGCCCGTCGAAATTGCCCACCCAGACCCCGACTGTCCAGCGCGGCGAGACCCCGATCGCCCAGGCGTCCCGCTGCCCGAAACTGGTGCCCGTTTTCCAGGCCACCAGCCGCTGGTTCTCGAACTGACGCCAGTAGTACTCGTTGTCCGGGCGGTGCAGGTCTTTCAGGATTTCGAGCACCTGCCAGCAAGCCCCGGCCGACAGTATCCGCGGCTGCCCGGCCGTGCTGTCCGGCCCCTCCGGGCTGAGGCTGAGCGGCGCGCGCAGCCCGCCACGGCCCAGCATGCGGTACAGGCCGCACAGCTCCCAGAGCGTGCCCTCGGCTCCGCCCAGGATCAGGGTCAGACCGTAGTCGTCCGGACGGCGGAACAGGGTGCTCATCCCGGCCTGCCGCAGCAATTCCTGGAACGGTGCGATCCCGTACTGCTGGAGCAGCATCACCGCGGGCACGTTGAGCGAGCGCAGAAGGGCCTGGCTGGCCGGGACCATGCCGCTGTACTCGTTGCCCGCGTTCACCGGGACAAAGCTGCCGAAGAAAGCCGGCACGTCCCGGATCAGGCTCTGCGGCAGGACATCCCCCCGGTCGAACAGCGCCCCGTAAAGGAACGGCTTGAGCAGCGAGCCGGTGGAGCGCTCCGCCCGCACGCCGTCCACCTGCCCCTGGTCCGCCGCGGCAAAGAAATCGGCCGAGCCGACATAGGCCAGCACCTTGCCAGTGGCGGTTTCGGCCACCAGGGCCGCGGCGTTGGTGATCCCGAAACGGCCGAGGCTCTGCATGTGGTCGCTCAGCGCGGCCTGGACCTCGCGCTGTAGTGTCAGGTCGAGGCTGGAGCGGATCACGGGCTCGGTGGGATGGGTCTCGATCAGCCAGCGGCAGGCCTGGGGCGCCTCGAACGGCATGGGCTGGCGTCCGGCGGGCAGCGGCTCGGCCAGGGCCTCGGCCAGGTCGGCCTCATCCAGCGCCCCGGCCGCGTGCAGACGGTGCAGAAGGCGGTCGCGTTTGTCCCGCAGGGCCTCCCGCTCACGGTCCAGGTGGATCAGGGTGGGGGAGTTGGGCAGGACCGCCAGCAGGGCCGCCTCGGACCAGCTTATCATCCCGGGGCTCTTGCCCAGCCAGCGCAGGCAGGCCGCCTCCAATCCCACCGTGTTGCCACCCATGGGCGCCCGGCTGGCGTACAGGCGCAGCAGCTCGCGCTTGGGCCGCATCAGGCTCAGTTTCAGGGCCTGCACGATCTCCAGGCCCTTGTTGAGCGCGGTGCGCTCCTTGGGCTGCGACAGCCGCGCTATCTGCATCGGGATAGTGCTGGCCCCGCGCACGTAGCGCCCGGCCCCCAGGCACTGGAAAGCGGCGTGCGCCAGAGAGAGCGGGTCCACGCCGGGGTGCAGGTAGAACCGGCGGTCCTCGTACTGGATCACCGCGCGGCGGTATTTCTCGGGCAGGCTGTCCGCGGGCAGGCGCCACTGCTCGTCCGGGGCCAGAAACACGCTCAAGGGCCGCCCGCTGCGGTCCAGCACCAGACGGCCGTAATCCTCGGCGAACCGGGGTGTGGGGGTGAGCAGGAGCGCCAGGGCCAGAAGCCCCGCACCGATACCGACCGTCCGGACCAGATGCCTGCGCGTGATCTTGACTTTCATAGCCTTTCCCAGGCCGGGTACAGTCGATCCTGACCGGAGTGATTTCTCAGGGGCACGGCGCGCCGTGCCCCTGCAGTCGATTTGCCGGATTGAAGTTCAGGCTCGGACACGTGTGGTCATCGAGCCAACTGCGGCGGCTTACCCGCCGCTGGAGAACATCGAACCATCTCACTGCCCGCCGCTGACTGTGACGCTCCGCCCGGCCACCCGGGCGAACAGCCGCGGGTCGTACATCGCCTCGGCCGAGGCCGCCGGCAGAGTGTAGCGGCCCGAGTAGGTGGCGGTCAGACGGATGACGAACTGCCGTTTCTGATCGGAATCGTCATTCAGGTTGAAAAACCAGTTCACCCGGTCGTCCCGGATGTCCACGTAGTCCTCGCCGCCCAGGTTGAATTTTTTCATCCAGTCGGGACGGTTCTCCTCGTTCAGCCGCAGGTTGTCGATCTCCCAGCCGGAGGGGAACACGGCGCTCAGGGCCAGGGAGCTCAACTCCTCGCTGCTGGTGCGCTCCACCGTGTACAGGGCCCAGAACGAGCGGCCTTGGGCCAGGGCGCCCGGATCAAGCGCCGCCCCATCCTCGTCCATCCAGTCGACTTTCAGCCTCAGCCCCTTCTCCTCGGTCTTGATCTGTGGATCGAGCGGGACACCGTCGCTCTGCAGCACCACGTAGAGTGGCTTTCCTGCGCTGGAATTCAGTTTCAGCTTCCCACCCTCGCGGCCGGTCAGCTCGACCGCGCAGCGGCCGCCGCTAAACTCGAGCGGCTTGGCCGCACCGCCGTCCAGGCTCAGGCTCACCTGCGCCTGGCCGCCCGACAGCTCGCCGCCGTGCTTGTGCAGGTAGCGCCCGAACGCCAGGAGGGCGAAGGCGGTCTCCTGGGTGCTGAAATAGTCGTTCGCCTTGCTGAAACGCGCGCCGACAGTCTGGAACAGGCGGGCGGCGTTGAGGTCGTCGCCCATCAGGTCGGCCAGGTAGAGGATCAGGGCGCGGTCGCGGAAATCGGAGCCGAAAGTCCGGCCGGTTTCGCGGTAGGCCCGGGGGTTGTCGGAGGGTACTGTGGCCAGACGCCTGGCCATGTCCGGCCGCCCGGCCAGATGGTAGGCCGCGGCCAGCAGCCAGCGGTCCGCCTCTTCCAGACCGTCCAGGTGGTTCTCGCGCAGCCAGTTCATGCTGCTCATCTGGGGGCGCTCGGCCAGGGCCAGCAGGAACAGGTCGTAGGTCATAACCTTGTACTCCCAGTCCTGCTCCGGCCATTTCTTGACCATACGGCTGGTGCAGGCGATCCAACTGTCCAGCAGTCCGGGCGGCACGTAGTAGCCCTTTTCCCGGGCCGCCAGCATGAAATGCCCGGCCCAGGCGTGGGTCCAGGAATAGTCCTCGCGGTAGTTCGAGCCCGGCCAGTAGGCCAGGTAGCCGTCCCCAAGCTGGAATCGCCGCAGCTTGGCCAGCGCCACGTTGATATTATCATCCACTGCCTCGGCCTGGCGCTTGTCCAGCACGGCCAGGTCCTTGAGGTAAAGCTGCGGGAACGCGCCGGAGGTGGTCTGCTCCAGGCAGCCGTAAGGATAGTGGATCAACTGGTCCAGACGGTAGGCGAGATTCAGCTCCGGCAGGGTGTTGACCACCAGACGGGTGCTGTTGGTGCCGGGCAGTCCCAGGGCCGGGATATCGAGCGTCAGGGGCTTGCCGCTTTCGAGCAGCTCCTCCCGCGCCCGGCTCACCAGCGGGCTGGAGGGGCGCACTGTCAGGTTCACCGTCTCCTCGGAGCGGTTGGAGCCGGAGACTGCGCTCACCTTGATCCGGGTCTGCCCCACGGCCTCGGCCGCCTTGAGCCGGAAAGTTACAAGCTGGCTCCCGGTCTTGTCGAAACTCAGGCTGCGGGTGGGCTCGCCGGTCCGGGTGAGCAGGCTGTCGGTTTCGAGCCGCACCTGGGCGCTCAGCGGCACTCCCTCCAGGGCGAACACCGTGACCGGCAGGTCGAACTCCTCACCCGGGCCGATCACACGCGGCACCGTGGGCAGCACGATGAGCGGGGTGCGGACCGGCACCGACTTCTCCTGCGAGCCATAGGCCCCGTCCCACAGCGAGACCGCCATCACGCGCACGGCCCCGATGTAGCCGGGCATGCGCAGGGGGACTTTAACGCTCCGGCCCGCCTCGATATGCACCGGCCCCGAAAACAGCGCCACCGGCCGGAACCTCTGGCCCTGCTCCGGGGCGGCCCGCTTGCGGCGGGCCGAGTCGAAATCGCCGCCGATCGTGTAGCGCTGGCCGATATTGCCCCGGACCGCATCCAGCACGTTGTCGAACAGGTCGGAGGTCTCGACATCCAGCCGCTGCTTGGCGTAGAAATGTTTCCACGGGTCGGGGGTGGTGAAATCGGTCAGGTCGAGCAGGCCCTCATCCACCACCGCCACCGTGGCCCAGCCGTCACGCCCGCCCTCCAGCGACAGCTCCACCGTGAAATCACGGTTCGGCTCCAGCTTGTCCGGCAGAGCCAGCTTAAGCGGCAGACGGGTCTTGGGGTCCTCCACCATCAGCGGGACAATCCCGTAAAGGCGCAGGGGCAAATCGTTGTTCCGCTGCGACTGCGCCTGGAGCAGCGACACCGAGACATAGGCGTTGGGCAGCAGCTGACGGGTGACCGGGATGTCGAACTCCAGCCAGCCGGTCTCGACTTTCTGCCAGCGGCTCCAGAGTATCTCGCCGCCTTTCTCCAGGGTCAGAAGGGCGTGGCCGGGCCCAGGGGCCTCCACCCGCAGGCGGGCGGTCTCGCCGGGAGCGTAGACCTTGCGGTCGCACAGCACGTTCAGCACATCCGCCCGGCCGGGCACGCTCCGGGCGTTCGAACCCCAGGAGGAGGCGTAGAACATCCAGCCCGTGCTGTGGCCCGACACCTCATCCCGGGCTTCGAGGAAATACATGCCGGAGTAATCGGGGTTGAAAGAGAACTCCACCGGCTCCGGTCCGGAGGACAGGGTGGCCTCACTGACACAGCGGGTGAAATCATCGTCGCGGAAACGGAAACGGTCCGAGCGGCCCCACTCGAAATCCCACCACCAGTAACGGCTGTTGCGGTACAGCCGCACCTTGATCTGGTGCCCGGCCACCGGAGCGCCGCTGCGGTCGAGGACCAGGAGCGGGACTTTCTGCACCTGGCCGGCCCGCATCCAGCCCCAGCGGGATTCGAGCGGCTGGATACCGAGGTAGGTGTCGTAGGCCTCTACGAATAGTGGCTTCACCTCCTCGGTGAAATTGCCCCCCTTCTCGAACACCCGCACTTTGACAAAGCCCTCCAGGGCCGAGGGCACTGTCTGCTCCTGGGTGGGCCGGGCCGCGAAAGAGGCTTTGCCGCCCGCGTCCAGGGCGCCCGTCCAGAGGTCCACCCGGGACTGCTCGAACTGGAGCTGCGGGTTGGTGAAAACGAACTCCGGGTAGCGCTTGAACCGCCGCTCCACCGGCCGCAGCCACATCTCGGCCTCGCACTTGAGCTCGGCGGCAGGCGCCCCGAACAGCCAGCGCGAGTCCACCGCCACCTTGAACTCCTTCAACTCCACCGTGTCGGGCAGGCTGAGTTCGACTTTCAACCGGTTCGGGATCACGGTCTCGACCTTGATCTCGTGGCTGAAACTGCGGTCGCCCACCAGCAACTCGGCCATCCAGGCGCCGGTCATGTCGGTGCTGTTGCCGGCCAGGTCGAAACAGTACAGGCCATTGTGTCCCTGGCTGTTGACCCGGGTGTCGATCAGCTGCCCGCGCGGGTTGAACAGTTTCAGGGTGACCGGGTGGTCGGCCGGGAAAGGTTTGTCACGGTTGCGCGCCACGCAGCTCAGGTGCACGGTGTCACCCGGACGGTAGACCCCGCGGTCGGTGTAGATGAAAGCGTTGACCCCGGCCGGATCGACCTCGACCCCGCCGGTTTCGAAACCGCTTATCCGCCAGGAGTCCTGGAAGGTCTTCAGGCAGGAGCGGTCCTCGCCCTTTTCCGCCGCCACGTACAGGGCGTCGTGGTCCTCGAGGTCGAACTCCACCTTGCCGTCGCTGTCGGTGGTCGCGCCGGCGAGCACCTGGAGCTGCTTGGAGAACAACTGGACCCGGGCCCCACTGACCGGCCCGCCGCCCGAGATCGAGCTGACAAAGACATACAGCTTCTTCTCCGACCATTTGGCCGTGAGGCCCAGATCGGTGCTGATCAGCAGCTTTGAGCTGTTGTAGGGCCATTCCCGGCTGGGGGACCAGCCCCGGACCTGCACCACGAACGCGGCCTTGCGGCGGCTGTCCAGGAGCTGCCCGAGGTCCAGCTCGAAACGCTCCCAGATGTCCCGTTTCGTCCCCGGCCGGATGACCTGGGTGTGCACGCTCTTGGCCACCCGCTGCAGGTCGCCGTAATACCAGCGGTCCGGGTCGGAATCATCAAGCTGGTTGACCTGCAGGAACTGGCCCAGGTTGGAGGCGAACACCTGCTGCACGTCCAGCACCAGCGAGTCCAAGTTCATGGCGCGGAACGAGACGCTGCGCTTGCCGGAAAAAGGCAGGAATATGCCGGTCTGATCGAAACGCAGTCCCGGGTCGAGGTGCCTGAACTGGAAATTACGGACATCTGTCTTGCGGGTGCAGGCCCCGGCTGCGCTGCGCACTCCGGGGCGCAGCTCGAAGCGGTAGTCGACCCCGCGCTCGAACGAGGCGCGCACGCGCAGGGTCTGGTCCAGCACCGTGACCGTCATCCCGCCCTCGGGCTCGGGATCGACCGCCACGAAAGCGCTCAAGTCCCGGCTCTTGTCCAGCGGCTCGGTGAACTGGATGTCGATCCCGCAGGGATCGTCCTCCTCGCTCGTGGTTATGCTGCTGACCTCGAACTCCTGGTCCGGGTATATCGAATAGTTCTGGACATATTCCTTCCCCCCGGCAATCGAGCCGTCGACAGTGAGCCGGGCGACCCGGTATTCATCCGTCCGCTCGATATCCTCCGAGCGGACGAGCAGGGTCCGCTCATCGCCGCCCGGGTCCAGGCGCAGGTCGACCCGGTCGTCATCCACCGTGAAAACGATCTTGTCCCGCAGCTCCTCGGGCTTGACCGCCGCGGAAAAGGTCAGCTCGCCTGTCAGCCGCATCTTGCGGGAGGAGGTGTCGCCGACCGTGATCAGCTTGGCGTCGATCTTTTCCAGCTCGAAATCGGCGGGCCGGAAAGTGAAAGTGACCGGCGCGCCGACCTCGATCCTGGGCAGCAGCTTCGTCACATCGAGCGTTCCGGTGTACTGACGGCCCCGCTCGAGTTTTTCCTCAGGGTAATAGGCCAGGGTGTTCCCATCCTCCCAGGCCAGGTAGCCGGGGATGCCGGGGTCGAAAGTGAGAGGCCGCTTCGAGATTTTGACCCCGAACTGGCGTGGTTCGGCCTCCATATTGAGGAACCGGATCCGGATCGGCCCCTTGGCCGAGATGACCTCCGCCGGCAGATAGCTGATCAGCTCCTCCAAGGCCACTTTCCTGGGTGGACCGCCCGTCTCCCATGAGGAACCCTCTTTCTTGCAGCCGCCGGCAGCAAGAAGAAACAGAAGAAGCAGCGAGCCGGCCCTCAGTGCGAATCCGTTTCTCCAGTATCCAGGCATGACCGCTCCTTTCATGGAACAGGGCAGAGAGTTTGAAGTAATCCTGCGGTTGGATGATGGCATTCCGAATCCGGCCGCTGGCCGTGGAAAACGTTTTTACTGACCTGGACCCCGTTATCCAGCGGGTCCCGCGCCTGCAAAAGCGATCTTAAGCCTGTTCAGCAAGGGAGCACATTGCAGCCGAAGAGAATATGATCAAAGAGAGAGAACGCGCACGCCGCCAGGCCCGGCGCCGCCATGCAAGAATGTCCGAGATAACAGCGGCCGCACACACCGGTTATCTGCAGAATTCGATTCGATCTGGGGAGGGTGGAAACAATGACAGATCGTGTCGATCCGGCATTTGGATTATGCAGTCATTATAATTCAACTTGCAATAAATGGAAAGAATTAAGTTTTGGCCCCGCGGCCCCTTGCAGAGGCGCACCGTTTTTGCGCCGACACCCACGGCACGCGCCTTGAGGGCAGCAGGGGCCCGCCGCTCCACGCCCGGCCATGTCCGCGCGGGTAACGCTTTTATGCCTCGGCCCGAGATGCGTGTTCCCGGACGCATACCCGCAGGAACGAACCCGGACCCGGAATTGTCCGGCCATTGACTCCGTTTCCAGCATGCTCCTGCAGCCGCCCCGAGCATCACCTCCGCAACCCCACACCAGCGCATGTCCATAAATGTCACTTTGTGTCGCCTATTGACAACAAGGATCTGGGATGCTATTTTTGATCCTTAAATGTCCAATGTCTGAATCTGGAGCCAGGGAAGCCCAATGCAACTCGGCGTTCGGGAAGTCGCAAAAATACTCGCAGTCTCGGAAAAGACTGTCTACCGCTGGATCAAGCAGGGGGTGATCCCGGTTTACCGGGTCCAGGACCAGTACCGCATACACCGCGCGGAGCTGCTCGAATGGGTGACTACGCGCAAGATGCGGGTTTCCGAGGAGATATTCCAGGAGCCGGAAGCGTCCGGCCAGCCGGTCAGCCTGGTGGATGCCCTGGAGGCCGGGGGGATATTCTATCGCGTGGAGGGCCGTGACCGGGACAGCGTGCTGCGTGAGGTGGTCAATTCCATGCGCCTGCCGGACGGGGTGGACCGGGAGTTCCTGTACCAGGTCATCCTGGCCCGTGAGAAACTGTGCTCCACCGCGGTGGGAGACGGCATGGCGATCCCTCACCCGCGGAGCCCGCTGGTCCTGCATGTGGACCGCCCCGCGATAAACCTGAGCTTTCTGGAGCACCGGGTCGAGTTCGGTGCAATCGACAACCAGCCCGTGCGTGTGCTGTTCACCCTGGTCAGCCCGACTGTGCGCGGGCACCTGCTGCTGCTTTCACGGCTGTCCTTCGCCATCCACGATTCCCGCTTCAAAGAGGTGATTCTCCTTCCTGGCGCCAGGGATGAGATATTGACCGAGGCGCGCCGTCTGGATGAGATGCTGAATAATAAAATGCCAAACGGCGAGAAACGGGCTGTGGTGGAATAGATGTGGTTCTTTGTTGGTTCCCTGCTCATTCTGCTTGCCGGTGGCGTTCTATCCCTGTGCCTTTCCGGGTCCGGCCTGCGGGCCTCAAGGGCCGGCGCCTGGAGCGCTGTCGCGGGCAGCCTGCTCGGTCTCGTGTCCGCGCTCGCGGGCCTCGGCCCCCGTACTGGCTGGGACCTCAACCTTCCCTGGTCGGTCCAGGGCGGTTCGTTGCACCTGGGAATGGACCCCCTGTCCGCGTTCTTTCTTCTCGCCCTTTTCAGCCTGTCCGGGCTGGCCGCGCTGTACGGAGAGGAATACCTCGAAAACCATGTCAGACCTGGGTCCGAGGGTGCCGCCTGGCTGTTTTTCAACGGACTGACCGCCAGCATGGCAGTCGTTCTGACCGCCAGGAACGCCCTTCTTTTCCTGGTCGCCTGGGAGATAATGGCGATCACCTCGTTTTTCCTGGTCAGCCAGGAGCACGAGCAGGGCCGGGTGCGACAGGCCGGCTGGATCTACCTCGTGGCGACCCACCTGGGGACAGCGTTCCTGCTGGTCTTCTTTCTGCTGCTGGGCAGCCGGGCCGGCTCGCTCGAGTTCGCGGATTTCGCGGGCCCGGCCTCTCAGGGGGCCGCGGCCGGAGGGCTTCTGTTCCTGCTGGCCCTGGTCGGGTTCGGCTCCAAGGCCGGGATAGTCCCGTTCCATGTCTGGCTGCCGGAGGCCCATCCGGCGGCGCCCAGCCATGTTTCCGCCCTGATGTCCGGGGTGATGATAAAGACCGGGGTTTACGGTCTGGTCCGCACCCTCGTCTTCCTGGGTCCGCCGCCCGCCTGGTGGGGCTGGCTGCTGGTCGGGGTCGGGATCAGCTCGGGGCTTTTCGGCGTGATCTCCGCCCTGGCCCAGCACGACCTCAAGCGGCTGCTCGCCTTCTCCAGCGTCGAGAACATCGGTATCATCTTCCTCGGCCTGGGCCTGGGCGAGCTGGGCCGCTACGCTGGTTCGGTCCCGCTGGCCGTGGCCGGGTTCGGGGGGGCGCTCCTCCATGTGTTGAACCACTCTGTTTTCAAGGGCCTGCTGTTCCTGGACGCCGGGGCGGTGCTGCGCGCCGCCGGAAAGAAAAGCCTCGACTCGCTGGGCGGTCTATACAAGCGGATGCCCTGGACCGGCTTCAGTTTCCTGGTCGGGTCGGTGGCCATCTCCGGGCTGCCGCCGCTCAACGGCTTTGTCGGCGAGTTCCTGATCTACCAGGCCTGCCTGCGGGGAGTAATCCAGCCGTTGCGTCCGCTCAGCATCCCGGCGCTCGCGGTGATCGGCACCCTGGCCCTGATCGGCGGGCTGGCTGCGGCCGTCTTCACCAAGGCGTTCGGGATCGTTTTCCTGGGTGAGCCGCGCAGTGAAAGCTGTTCCAAAGCGCACGACCCGGGCTGGCGGATGCGCCTGCCGCAGATCATTCTTTCCGCACTCTGTCTCGGACTCGGCCTGCTGGCTCCCTGGCTGCTCCTTTGCCTCGGGCCGCTGCTCGCGCTGTTGACCGGCCTGCCGGCCGAAAGCGTGGACAGCTCGCTCGCCGCCTCGGCCTCGACCCTCATGTACGTGAGCGCCGCCGGGGCCGGCCTGCTGATCCTGGCCGCGGGGATTTACCTTTTCCGCCGGGGCCTGCTGGCCCGCCGGACAGTCGGGGAGGCGGGCACCTGGGACTGCGGCTACATCGCCCCCGACCCGCGCATGCAGTACACCGCCGCCTCCTTCTCCAGGCCGCTGGCCAACCTTTTCCGCCAGATAGTGCCGGCCGAGACGCACCGCGACACGCCGGGAGAGCTGTTCCCGCGTCGTGGAAAGCTGGTCTCGACCGCCGTCGACTTTTTCAGGAAATACCTGTACGACCCGGTTTTCCGGGGTATCGCCCGTGTCGCCGACTCGTTCCTGCGGCTTCAGCACGGGAACATCCACATCTACGTGCTCTACATCGCCGTCACCCTTCTGGCGCTGCTGATCTGGAAACTGGGGGTGGGACTGTGAGAGCCTCCGGCCTGATAAGCCTGGTCCTGGCGCTGCTTCTGTCGCCGCTGCTGTCCGGCATAGTGAACCGGGTCAAGGCCTTTTTCGCCGGGCGCCGCGGCTCGCCGCTGCTGCAGCTTTACCACGACCTGTTCAAGCTGCTGCGCAAGGGAGCGGTCTTCAGCCGCACGACCACCTGGGTGTTCCGCGCCAGCCCGTCGCTGGGCCTGGCCGCGGCCATTCTGTCTGCGGCCATCGTTCCGCTGGCCGGCCCCGGCGCTCTGCTCGGCTTCCAGGGCGACCTGATCCTGCTGGCCTACGCCCTGGGACTGTTGCGGTTTTTCACCGTAAGCGCCGCCCTGGACACGGGTTCCAGTTTCGAGGGCATGGGGGCGAGCCGCGAGGTGCAGTTCTCGGCCCTGTCCGAGCCGGCCCTGCTTCTGGGCCTGGCCGCCGTGGCCGCCCTGACCGGCAGCCTGTCGCTCCAGTCCATGTACAACAGGCTGGACCTGTCGCTGTGGCTCCAAGCCGCACCCTCCCTGGTGCTGATCTGCACCGGCTTCTTTGTCGTCTTCCTGGTCGAGAACGCCCGTATCCCGGTGGATGACCCCAACACGCACCTCGAACTGACCATGATCCACGAGGTGATGGTGCTGGACCATTCCGGCCCGGATTTGGCCCTCATCCAGTACACCGCGGCGCTGAAACTCTGGGTGCTGGGTTGTCTGATCACGGGCGTGGGCGTGCCGTTCCGCAGCGGCGGTCTGTGGCCTGACACACTGATCTCCCTGGGCGCCCTGGCCGCTCTGGCGGCGGGAGTGGGGGTGATCGAATCCTCGATGGCGCGGCTCAAGCTTCTCAGCGTCCCGCGCCTGCTGCTGGGGGCCTCGGTGTTCATGGCCCTGGCGCTGATCCTGGTTCTGAGGTGATACACATGTCCATGTGGGTGGATGCGATTTTCGTTCTCGTGGTCGTGACCGACCTCCTGCTGCTGGCCTCCAGCCGCATCGGTTTCTGCATCCGGCTGGTGGCGGTCCAGGGCGCGCTCATGGGCCTTCTGCCGCTGATCCTGCACCAGGCGGAGCTGACACCGCAGGTGCTGGTGATCTCGCTGGCCGGAATCTCGCTCAAGCTTCTGGTTTTCCCCGGCCTGCTGTTCCGGGCCATGCGAGACGGCAACGTGCGGCGGGAGGTGGAGCCGTTCGTGGGCTACTCTTTCTCGCTGCTGGCCGGCGTGGGCATGCTCATCGTTTCGTTCTGGATCGGCTCGCGCCTGCCCCTGACCATTCCGTCTCTCTGGCCCTCGGTGCTTTCGATGGCCTTTTTCAACATATTCGTCGGTCTGTTCGTCCTGGCCAGCCGCAAGAAAGCCCTGACCCAGGTGCTCGGCTACCTGGTGCTCGAGAACGGCATTTACATCTTCGGCGCCGGCCTGGCCCTCGAGGCCCCTCTGCTGGTCGAGCTGGCCATCCTGCTGGACGTGTTCATGCTGGTGTTCATCCTGGGCATCATAATTTTCCACATCAGCCGGGATTTCGAGCACCTGGACATGGACCGTCTTTCGAGCCTCAAAGACTGGCCCGGCGGGGAGGAAAACGACCTGCCCGTTTCCACCGCATCGGCAGAGGAAAGCTGACCCATGCTCGCCTGTCTCATACTGATCCCGGCCCTGGCCGGTCTCGTTTCCCTCTTCGTGCGCGGGAACACCCTGCGCCGTGCCATCCTGCTCGCCGCCGCCTCGGCTCACGCGCTTCTGACCGCGCGGGCCTGGGTCGATTCGCCGCCGCCGGGCCTGGAGGACTATCTGGCCCTGGACCCCCTCGGCCTTATATTCCTGAGCATCCTGAGCCTGCTGTTCCTGCTCTCGTCGGTCTACGCCACCGGCTACCTGAACCGGGAGCAGGGCTCGCCGCAGCCGGACATCCTCGAGGGCACGGTGTTCGCCCGTTCGCCGGAGGCCATTTTCACCGCCTGCCTGCTCGAATTCCTGGCCGCAATGACCCTGGTCACGCTGAGCCAGCATTTCGGTCTGCTCTGGGTGGCGGTGGAGGCCACAACCCTGTTCAGCGCCCCGCTGATCTTCTTTCACCGCAACCAGCGGTCGCTCGAGGCGACCTGGAAATACCTGATCCTCTGCTCGGTCGGCATCGCGCTCGCCCTGCTCGGGAATTTCTTCCTGGCCGTGTCCGCGGCCGACCCGAGCGGCGCCCGCACGCCTCTCGTGCTGAGCGCCCTGCTCGAACATGCCGGGCACCTTCACGTGCAGTGGCTCAAAGCCGCTTTCCTGCTTTTCCTGGTGGGCTACGGCACGAAAATGGGCCTGGCTCCGCTGCATTCCTGGCTGCCGGACGCACACAGCGAGTCGCCCTCTTTCGTCTCCATGCTCCTGTCCGGCGCCCTGCTCAACTGCGCTTTCCTCGGGCTGCTCAGGGTCATGCAGGTCTGCGTCGCGGCGGGCCAGGCGGCTTTCGCCCGGGAACTCCTGGTCCTGTTCGGTTTCCTCTCCCTGGTGACCGCAGCCATGTTCATCCTGCGCCAGAGCGAATACAAAAGGCTCCTGGCCTATTCGAGCGTGGAGCACATGGGCATCCTGATCCTCGGGGTGGGCCTGGGCGGCGCGGGCGCCTACGGCGCCCTGCTGCACTCGATCAACCACTCCCTGACCAAGGGCATGCTGTTCCTGACCGCGGGGAACATCCTGGCGGTCTACCGCAGCCGCAGTATCGACAGGGTGTCCGGCGCACTGCGGGTCATCCCGGTCTCGGGCGCGCTCTGGCTGGCGGGGCTTTTCGCGATCACCGGCACACCGCCGTTCGGGCTGTTCCTCAGCGAATGGACCATCCTGCGCTCCGCGGTGGAGCGCGGGCAGATGTGGGAGGCCGCGCTGCTCCTGGCCCTTCTCGGGGTGATATTCGCCGGCATGAGCGCCAGGATGCTGCGGATGTCCCAGGGTGAGGCCCCGGTCCTGAGCGGGCCGGCGACCGGGTCCGAGCCGGCGAGCTCGATCGTCCCGCCGCTGGTCCTGGGCCTGCTGGTGCTGATACTGGGTCTCTGGTCCCCGCCGGTCCTGACCGAAATGCTGACAAACGCATCCCGCCTTCTGGGAGGCTACTGATGCCGTCGTTCGAGCCACTGCACATACTTAACGGCCAGGCGGCTGCGCTCAAAGACATCCCCTCGGTTCCGCCGGAGGATTTCCGCCGGGCCACCCTGGACTGCGTGGCGGAGGGAGCGCGTGTCTGCGCCCTGTTCGGCTGTCCGGCGGCCGGGGGACGGACCCGGCTGTACATGCTCCTGGCCCACCCGCGCCAGGGGCAGATCGCGGTGTTTTCCAGCGAGGCGGGCCCGAGTTACCCGGCCCTCACCCCGGACTGCCCGCAGGTGCACCTGTTCGAGCGCGAGCTGGCCGAGGATTACGGCATTCTGCCGGAGGGACACCCCTGGCTCAAGCCGGTCCGGTTCCCGCACCGGGAGAACGGGGCGCCGCGCCCGGCGGAAATCGGAATGATCGATTTCTATCGGACCGAGGGCGAACAGGTCCACGAAGTGGCCGTGGGGCCGGTGCACGCCGGGATAATCGAGCCCGGGCATTTCCGGTTCCAGGCCAGCGGGGAGGAGGTGCTGCACCTCGAGATATCGCTGGGATACCAGCACCGCGGGGTGGAGCGCGCCCTGGCCGGAGGTCCGGACAAACGGACAGTGCATTACATGGAGACCCTGGCCGGGGACACCACTGTCGGACACGCTACCGCCTATGCCCAGGTCATGGAATCGCTGGGGGGGAAAAACCCGGGATTCAGGGCCCAGACCTTGCGGGCGGTGGCCCTGGAGCTGGAGCGGATGGCGAACCACGCGGGCGACCTGGGGGCACTGGCCGGAGATATCGGCTACCTGCCCACCGCCTCGTTCTGCGGACGGTTGCGCGGGGACATCCTGAACCTGACAGCCCTCGTCTCGGGCAGCCGGTTCGGGCGCGGCTGGATTCGTCCGGGCGGCGTGGGTTTCGATATCGACTGGGCCACGCGGGACAGGCTGCTGGAGCGGCTGGAAAAGATAGTCCGCGACCTGACCGGCGCGGTCGACCTGCTCTGGAACACCCCCTCGGTGCTGGCCCGCTTTGAGGGCGCCGGCGCGCTGACCGCCGCACAGGCGGTGGAGCTCGGCCTGGTCGGACCGGCGGCCCGGGCCTGCGGTCTGTCCAGGGATGTCCGTTTCGAGCTGCCCTCGGGGAAATACCGTTTCTCGCAGATTCCGGTCGCCACCTGGTCCAGCGGGGATGTTTTCGCCAGGGCCTGGGTGCGCTGGCAGGAAATACTGAACTCGGCCGAGTTCATCCGGGCCGAGCTGGAATCCCTGCAACCGGAGGAAATCCTGACCGCGATACCGGGCCCAGCGCCCGAGTCCCTGGCGGCTGTGCTGGTCGAAGCCTGGCGCGGCGAGATTTGCCACGTGGCCATGACCGGCGCGGATGGACGGTTCAGCCGCTACAAAGCCGTCGATCCGTCGTTCCACAACTGGGCCGGGCTGGCCCAGGCCCTGCGGGGCCAGCAGATTTCGGATTTTCCGCTCTGCAACAAGAGCTTCAACCTGTCGTACTGCGGCCATGACCTCTGAGGCGTGAAGATGATAAAGCCGTTGCTGGAAAGGTTGAGACAGGGCCGCCGCACTTTCCCGTTCCCGGAGGCGGACCCCGAGCTGCCCGAGCGTTTCCGCGGACTTCCGTCGCTCGACACCGCCCGCTGCGGCCGGGATTGCGGGGACGCCTGCCTGAAAGCCTGTCCGACCGGAGCGCTGTCCCGCACGGAAAAAGGCGTGACCCTGGACCTGGGCTGCTGTCTGTTCTGCGCCGAGTGCGCCGCTGTCTGCCCGAACGGTGCGATCCGGTTCACCCGTGAATACCGCCTGGCGGCAAGCAAAAGGCAGGACCTGCTGCTGAAAGAGGACACCCTTCGCCTGGCCAGCGCCTTGGACCGCAAGGCGCTCAAGCTGTTCGGGCACTCGCTGAAACTGCGCCAGGTGAGCGCCGGCGGCTGCAACGCCTGCGAATCCGATGTGAACGTGCTCAACACCCTGGTTTTCGACCTGGGTCGCTTCGGGATCCAGTTTGTCGCCAGCCCCCGTCACGCCGACGGCCTGCTGGTGACCGGCCCGGTCACGGAAAACATGCGCCTGGCCCTGGAAAAAACCTGGGCCGCGGTGCCCGCGCCGAAACTGGTCATCGCCGTGGGGGCCTGCGCCATTTCCGGCGGCCCGTACCGCGGGCGCCCGGAGACGCTGGACGGGGTGGGCCCGTGTCTCCCGGTCGACCTGTATGTCCCCGGCTGTCCGCCCCACCCCTGGTCCATTCTGGACGGGTTGCTGAGGCTGCTCGACAGGTTGGGCTGAACAGGTCGAGATTCCTGGCAATCCGCTCCATCAGCACATTTGATATGGTTTGGAAGTTCTTCGGCAGAGAGTTGTCCTGTCTCAAGACAGACCGGCCTGCCGTGCGCCCGTTTGACCTCGATCCGGTTTGGAGCTTCCGGCGGGATTTAACTACCGGGCCCGAAAAGCAGCAGGCGGGGGAGCGGAGGGAGTGGCCGGTTTTCAGACGAGAAGCAAAAAAATATCTCACCGCGCGGAATCTAATGAAAACAGAAATCTTGATATTTCAATCACCTTGCCCGATGGAGAACATTAACAACCGGCAGCCCGGCTGACCGCAGCCGCAGGAAAGGTTTCTAAAAAGTATTCCTTTTCACAAGCCGGAAATCACACCTGAATTTTTTCAGCGATTTCTCCTGAATCATTCGCGCCGCCACCTGCCCCATCTGTTTGAAATCGGTGGAAAAGACCGTCAGCCCGTCGAGTATTACCTCATTGATCGGCGATTCGTTGTACGAAATGATGCCGATATCCTCACCTATTTTGCAGCCTTTGGCTTTGGCGGTCTTGATAAGCTCTATAAGCTCCCGGTCCATTTGGCCGTTCAGGATCAGGTAAGCCTGGTTTTTCTCGATCTTTTCCGGCGCCATTTTTTTGTAGATCTCGCAAACCAGCCCCCGACTGGAACAGTACCGCCTGATACCATCCTCAATCAGCGGAGCGTACATACTGCTCGGCATCGAAACAACATTCAGCTTGCTGTAGTTATTCAATCTTTCGGCAGCCTGGGCCAGCCCGTCAACAATGTCGTTCGCAAAATCCTGGTACACAACGCCGAAATTCCCAGTTAAGCCTTTGATATAATGATCCAGCAATATGAGTTTGCGGTTCGGGATTCTCTTCAGGGCTTTTATCGCTCTTTTCTGAACGGCGGGCTGCAGAGGAAAATGCGGAGTGACAATATAGTAATCGAAGCGATCCAGGTTCTCCTGCAAATAGTGCTCAAAGAGTTCTATATCCTGATTGTGCAGACGGATAGTGATTTCGGAAAGCTCACCCAATTCATCCGCGAACGAACTGTATAGTACCTGCTTGTAGGTGCTCAGTTTATCAAAAAGCATCAATATCCTGAAAGCTGCACCCTTCCTGTCGGTTACATAGAAGCCCTTTCCGTGCGAGGAGTCGATTACCCCCATCTGCCTGAGGATGGAATAGGCCTTTTTAACGGTCTCTTTCGATATCTCCAGTTCTTCCGAAAGCACGTTCATCGAGGGGAGAAAATCCCCTTGAGCATAGCGGCCACTGTCAACAAGCTCCTGCACCGACCGGATAAGCTGCTTGTAGACAGGCATCTGTGAGGCTTTGTCGATTTTGATTTTCGGTTTCATGTAAACGCGGTTCTCTATGTGGAATCGGAATGTCCCGTTCAGCCAGGACTCGGGCGGCCGCAGGTGAAAGCCCACGACCGGTCCAGGCCCGCCCCTGTTCAGATAAAAGAAATACTTCCCATGCCGCCTTTAGTCAAGAGTCGCTCCCTGCCACCGACATTTCAGGTAAGATACCGGCGCGCCGTCGGAAAAACATTTTTGTTGCAGATACATTTTGAGCCCCTTATATTGAAATTACACCACACTACACCACACCCACAAATTCGAGGCCTGCCGATGGCTACAAATAATCGATGCCCCGGCGCCCGGGAATGAAAACATATCCGCAATACAAGTGGGAAGTCCTCGCCTTGCTTTGGGTTGCCTTCCTCCTCAACCAGGCCGACCGGCAAGTCTTCAATGTGGTCTTACCACTGATAAAAACCGACCTGCGGCTGACCGACCTGCAGATAGGCACAATCGCCACTGTATTCAACATGGTTTTTGCCTTGCTGGTTCCATTCGCGGGATACATTGGCGATGTGTTCAGCAAAAAATGGATAATAGTGACCAGCATTCTTCTTTTCAGCACCGCCACGGTGTTCACCGGTTTCAGCAATGGAATACTGATGTTGGTCCTGCTGAGGAGTATCGCCACGGGGGGAGGGGAATCTCTGTTCGGGCCGGCCAACTACACCCTGCTGGCCGCATACCACAAGGATACGCGGGCGTATGCAATGTCCGTCCACCAGACCTCGTACTACCTCGGTATAATCATAAGCGGGTACGTGGCTGGGTACATCGGTGAGCACTGGGGCTGGAGGAGCGCATTCTACGTATTCGGCGCTATCGGCATCGTTCACGGGACCGTATTGATATTGAGGCTGAAAGACAAAGCGGCGGACCGGGAGGGAATCGGCGGGAGGGAGAGAGTGAAAGCCCTCGAAGCCCTTCAGGTCCTCTTTAAGACACCGACGGCCTTGATTCTCACCGTCGGCTTCAGCGGCTTGATCTTCGTATTGACCGGCTATTTGACCTGGATGCCCACATATCTGTTTGAAAAATTCAACATGAGCCTTTCGCGCGCCGGTTTCCACTCCATGTTCTATACGCACCTCTTTGCCTTTTTCGGAATTATTCTGGCCGGGAAACTCTCGGACAGACTGGCCCGGAAAAATCCCGGAAACCGTATGTTGATGCAGGCGTTAAGCTTATTGGCCGCCACGCCGTTCATAGTCATGATGGGCATATCCAACACTCTGGCCTTGATCTATCTGGGCCTGGCCGGTTTCGGGTTCGCCAGGGCGTTTTTTGACGCCAACACCTACACCGTGCTGTACGATGTGATCCCGGCGAAATATCAGTCCTCGGCCTCCGGGATCATGTTGATGACAGGATTCGGGGTGGGATCGCTGTCTCCCGCCGTGCTGGGCTATCTGAAGCAACGCATCGGTCTTTCGCTGGAGATATCGCTGCTGTCAGTCGTCTGGGTGATTTGCGGGATTCTTCTGCTGGTCGCCTATAAATACTTTTTCAATAAGGATTACGAGAAGGTCCATCTTACTGTGGGTTAGGCATGCCCCTGCAACTTAAAGGTCGATTATATGG
Organism: bacterium; assembly: GCA_021372515.1. Lineage (NCBI taxonomy): Bacteria > bacterium. The sequence continues at coordinate 2,781 of JAJFUG010000108.1, read as the reverse complement.
ACATTAAGAAATTTGAAAAACCGAAAGCGGGCTTACTGCTGATCGCCTCCCCTCGCTTCAAGGACTTGGGAGAGGGCTTGAGCCGGGGGACTTACGGCGAACGTAAAAGCCGGGATGTGGAAGCCATCCTCGGAGCGCTCCGGGAACCGCTGGAGGTGGTTTTCCCGGAGATCGTCTACAGCCGTGAAGATATCCAGCGGGCGATGGATGTCTTCTATGCCGAAAAAGTGGATTTCATCATTGCGGAGTTCCTTTCCTGGTCGGAGGACTTCGCCTGGATCCGCTTTCTGCGGGACATGCCCGAGGCGCCGGTGGTTTTCATCAACCCGGTGAAAGACAGGATGACCTTCGACAGCACGCTGGAGGAGGACGATTTCATCGACTTCCTCTGCTCCGGGACCCTGGTCGGCTCGCTGGAGGCCTCGGGCTCGATCCCGCGGCTGGGCCGGAAAAACATCAAAATAATCACCGGGAGCAGGCTGGAGTTGATCGAACAGATTCTCACTTTCGCCAGGGCGGCGAAAGTGCGGAGCGTGCTGCGGCGGTCGACCCTGGGGCTGCTGGCCAACTACAATCCCCTGATGTGGTCGACCTATATCGACCCCTACAACCTGTTCGTCCGGGTCGGCCCGGAAATGAAATTCGTCACTTACACCACGCTGGCGGATGAGATCGGCTCGGTGAGCGAGGCCCACACGAAAGAATATGTGGCCGAGCTGACCTCGTCCTATCGGGTGGCGGAGGATGTGGACCCCGGCCTGCTCTTCGCCTCCGCCCGGGCCTCGCTCGGCCTGGCGCGGCTGGTCGAGGCCAGCGGTGTCGACGCCATGGTGTTCAACGACCTCGATCCCACCATGTTCAAGCTGGTCGGCCTGCGGCCGGGGTTCTACCATCCCGCCCTCAACCGGAACCTTTCTGTGCTGGTCCCGGAAGCCGACACCGGGGCCTGCCTCATTACCTACATCCTCAAGCTGCTGAGCGGCAGGCAGGTGAATTTCATCGAGCCGTTCCACATCGAGGCCGCCGACAACACCTTTGCTGGCGGGCACGCCGGGCCCAACGACCACAACGACCCCGCCTTTGCCGGCAACGTGATAATCGCCCGGGATGTCCGTTTCGCCAAGAGCGGCTACCGCTATGCCGGCGCGCCGTTCGCCTGGACCAGGATTCCACCGGGGCGGAAGACCATGGCGCATTTGTCCGAGAACAACGGCAGCTATAAAATCGTCGCCACCCTGGTCGACTCACTGGAAGGCGGGCATCGCCTGGCCGGCTACTCGCACGGGATATTCAGGCCCTACGGCCCGGTCGGGGATTTGTTCGACAGAATTCTGAAGATCGGGGCGACCCAGCACTTCGCGCTGGTGGAGGGTGACTACCGGAAAGAGCTTTCCATTCTGGCCGGGCTGCTGGGGTTCGAGTTCCACGCAATCGATTAGAGGCGGACCTTCTCCGCCGGCAAACGATAGAGGAGAAGACTGATATGAGTTTCATGTTCAACCCGCACCCCTACAACGACCCCAGCGCTGTCAACCGTCCCGCCCTCGACGACGGGACAGTGGCCTCGATCGTGACCGGAGCCAAAGAAACCGCCGGGCACCTCGGCCGGCTGTTGATCGAAAAAGCCGCCCGGGGCACGGTGCTGGTCGCCCTGGACGGCTACATCGGGGCGCAGTTCACGCAGACGGTCAACCTGATCTCCCAGCACCTGAAGCAGGCAGCAATCGAGGTGAAAGCGGTCGACATCAGCCGTCTTTTCAAGCCCGGCTCCCAGCTTGATAAAGAGCTGGCGGACAACCTGAAAGAAGACCGCGAAAAAGACCCGGTGCTCCTGTTCGGGAAACTGTTCAAAGGCGGTTATGAAGACCTTTTCGACGCCGGTAAACTGAAAGCTTTCCGCGGTGAGATGGAGAGCCTGAAGAAGGACAACGCGCCGCGGGTGGTCGTGGTCTACGGGTGCGGGTGCAGCGCTCGGGCCCTGCGCCAGTTGTACGATCTCATCTGCTGGTTCGACCTCAGTCCGAAAGAAACGATCCTGCGCGCGCGCCGAGGCTCTTTCGCCAACCTCGGGGACAGCACTTCCAAACCCATAAAAGCCCTCCTGCGACGGTGTTACTACGTTGATTTCGAAATCGCCGGACATTTGAGGTGGGACCTGATCAAGGCCGATGCCATCGATTTCTACCTCGACAGCACCGTCCCGGATGACTTGAAACTGCTCCCGAGAGCTGCATTCGATTCCATCCTGGCGGCCCTGGCGAAATACCCGCTCCGCTGCAAGCCGGTCTACCTGGAGGGGGTCTGGGGCGGCCATTACATCAAAAAGCTGCGCCATCTGCCCGATTCCATGCACAACTGCGCCTGGGTCTTCGACTTCATCCCTCTGGAGGTGAGCCTCGTGGTGGAGGCGGGAAATAAGTTGCTGGAGTTCCCGTTTTTCACTTTCGCCCAGAAACAGGGGCAAGCACTGATGGGAGCCGCGTGCGTGCGGAAATTCAAGGGCTATTTCCCCCTGCGGTTCAACTACGACGACAGCTATCACAGCAGCGGGAACATGTCGATCCAGGTGCATTCCGGCCACGCCTACAATGTCGACAATTTCGGCGAGCACGGCCGTCAGGATGAAAGCTATTACGTGGTGGCGACCGGTCACGGGGCCAGGACCTATATCGGTTTCAACGAGGCGGCCGACCCGGACGAGTTCATCCGGGAGGTAAAAAAGTCGGAAACCGAGTTCACGCCGGTCGATTACCGCAAGTACGTGAACCATATCGACTCCCG